>NZ_LZKD01000288.1:0-674 GCF_001668695.1 Mycobacterium sp. E2497 | reverse complement strand
CTGGACAATATCTCGGCGAAGATCCCCGGATAGACCCGGGAGAATCGGAATACTTTGTGCAGGATCCGGGAGGAGTACCATGACAGGACTGCTGAGGTTTTAACAACCGTACCTTGTTGACTTTTAGGACCTCACCCTTATTGTTTCAGCTCGATTGGAATCTCACTCATGTCGAAATTGACACGTTTGGCCGCAGGAGCAGCGATCGCCGGAGCGCTCACCGCGGTATCCGGCGGCCTGGGCGACACGGTCGCGCGCTCCGATCCGTCTCTTCCATGTCCGCAGGTCGCGCGTTGCGACCCCGGCTGGGGCGGAGAACCGCTGGCCACACCCGATAGTCCCGCAGCTGTCAGCTCGCCCTCGGGCGGCCAAGCGATGGTCACGCCCGCTAGTCCCGAAGCCGTCAGCGCCCTGTCTGGCGCCCAACCGATGGGCACGCCCGATAGCCCTGGAGTCGTCAGCGGTTTTTCGGGCAGCCAACCGCTGAGCACCCCGGATAGCCCGCATCGCGCACCGGCCCCGAAGCCGTAACGCAGAGAACATTGTGCGGCCCCGGGCCAGGCAGGAGTCGTGAAAAGCTCTATCCCGGTATCTTCGCCGAGATATTGTCCAGAATTGTCGCGGTGGCCGGAGCGCCATTGCCGTATTGGCACACCTGCGCAGTGATGATCACA
>NZ_LZKD01000287.1:0-4899 GCF_001668695.1 Mycobacterium sp. E2497 | reverse complement strand
ACCCCGAACGTTGAGCGGCTGGGGCTGAAGATGGTCGACAACCCGGGCCGCGGCACCCCGGTGTCCTGGGCCACCACCTCCCGCAACACGCCCATCAGCTGGGCGGACAGCTCCTCCGTGGTGGCGAACCGGCGCCGCGGGTCGGGGTCGATGGCCCGGCGCAGCAACCGGCGGTACGAGTCGTACGTCGTCAGCACGGGATCGTCTTCGGGCAGGCCGTCGACGTAGCGGCCGTTGCGGGTGGGCAGGTTCACCGTGAGCGCCGCCAGGGTACGGCCGACGGTGTAGATGTCGGTGGCGATCGTCGGGCCGGTCCGCACGATCTCGTGCGCCTGGAACCCCGGGGTGCCGTAGAGATAGCCGAACGAATTGACCCGCGACACCGCGCCCAGGTCGATCAGCTTGAGTTGCTCCTCGGTGAGCATGATGTTCTCCGGCTTGAGGTCGTTGTACACCAGGCCGATCGAGTGCAGATAGGTCAGCGCGGGCAGGATCTCCAGCAGGTAGGCGATGGCCTCGGCGACCGGCAGCTTCTTGTCCTTGCCGTGCTTGAGCGGCTGCCCGCCGATGTACTCCATGACGATGTAGCCGACCGGGTTGCCGTTGCGGTCCTTGTGCTCGACGAAGTTGAAGATCTGCACGATCTGCGGGTGCACCACCTCGGCGAGGAACTGCCGTTCGGCCATGGCGATCGCCTGCGCCTCCGCGTCACCGGAGTGCACCAGGCCCTTGAGCACCACCGGGCGGTCGTTGACGTTGTGGTCGACCGCCAGGTAGACCCAGCCCAGTCCGCCGTGCGCGATGCAACCCTTGACCTCGTACTGCCCGGCGACGATTTCGCCCGGATTCAGCTGCGGCAGAAACGAATACGCGCTGCCGCAGGCGGGGCACCAGCCCTCCGACTCGCCCTTGACGCCCTTTTTCGACCGGCCGACCGGCTTTCCGCAGTTCCAGCAGAACCGCTTGGCCTCCGGCACCACCGGGTTGGTCATCAGCGCCTCGAGCGGGTCGATGTCGCGCACCCGCGGGATCTCGACCAGTCCGCCGCCGAGGTGTCTGACCGGCGGCAGCACCCGCGTCCCGATCGTCACCCGGTCTTGCGAATCGGTGTCCAGGGTGCCCAGCGAGATGTGCGGGAAATCGTCGTCGTCATCGTCGAAATCGGGACGGAAGAGCGCCTGGGTGGCCTGGATTCGACCCGTCGTCGGGCCGCCCTGCGTGTCCGGCGGTTGGGTGCCCGGGCTCACGTCTTCGGGGCCCGGTTCCGGCTGTTGGGTCTTCTCCGACTCGGTCATCAGTCGGAATACCTCGGCGTGGGCGGGGCGGGCGCGGGTCCCAGTACCGTCAACCACTTGCGGTACAACGTGTTCCACGTGCCGTCCCGGCGGATCCGCTCCAGCGTGCCGTTGACGAACCGCAGCAGTGGCGTGTTGGTGAGGTTGACCCCGATGCCGTAGGGCTGGGTGGCCATGTTGGGCCCGACGATGTGCAGGTAGGGGTCCTCTTCGACCAGCCCGGCCAGGATCGAGTCGTCGGTGCTGACGGCGTCGATCTCGCGCTGCTGCATCGCCACCAGGCAGTCGGCCCAGTTGACCACCGACACGATGACGGGGGGCGGGTCGATCTGGCGGATCCGGTGCAGCGACGTGGTCCCCTTCGCCACGCAGACCCGCTTGCCGGACAGATCGCCCACCTTGGCGATGGGCGAGTCCCGCGGGGCCAGGATGCGCTGGTTGGCGTCCAGGTAGACGGTGGAGAAGTTGACCTCCTTGCGCCGCTCGCAGGTGATGGTCATGGTCTTGACCACCACGTCGACCTCGGAGTGCTGCAGCGCGGTGACGCGCTCGTCGGACGACAGGATGCGGTACTCGACGTGCGACGGGGCGCCGAAGATGTCGCGGGCGATCTCGCCGGCGATGTCGACGTCGAAACCGGTGATCTCCCCGGTGATCGGGTCGCGGAAGCTGAACAGGTTGCTGCCGATGTCGAGCCCGACGATCAGCCGGCCGCGGGCGCGGATGTCGGCGACCGCGGCGTCCGCCTCGGCCTTGGTGGGGAAGGGCCGCAGGCTCGCGGTCAGGTCGCAGCCCTGGCTGGGGTCGTCCGGCGGCAGCGGCGGCTCCGGCGGCAGCTGCTGCATGCCGACCGGGGTGGGCGGCGGCAGCGTCGGCACCTTGGCGACCGTGAGCGACTCGGTGTGCGAGCATCCCGCCAGCACCCCCACCGTTGCCAGCGCGGCGAGCACGGCGCCTGCCCGCCGCAACCGGGCCGGCCGCGTCATTATCGATACTCTTTCAGCCGCGGCCACAGGCCCAGCGCCACCGCGATTGCGGCGCCGAGGCTGAGCACCACGCCGCCGACCTGCGCGCCGGACAGCCCGCTGCGGGCGTTGAGGACGTCGTTGCGCAGGTGGGTGCGACTCTGGTCCATGGCCTTGACCAGCTGGTCTTCCAGCTTGTCGAACGCGGGGGTGGAGTCGTCTTCGCTGCTGCCCAGGGCGACCTGGGTGGCCGCCCGGTAGTTGCCGACCGAGATGTAGGAGTTGATCCGGTCGTTGGCCTGCCGCCAGCGCAACAGCAGCTGGTCGGCGCCCTGCAGGTCGGGTTTGTCGACGGCGTCGCTGCGCACCATGTACTGGTCGAGCTGCTGGTGCATGGAGTCGATCCGCTGATAGAACGACTGCTTGCGCTTCTCCTCGTCCCCGCGACGGATCAGCGATAGCGTCTCGTCGGCCCGCGCCTGCTGGGCGGTGATCGCGACGTTGGTCACGATCCGCAGCGAGTCGGCGGCGGTGTTCTTGGCGCTACGGCTGGCGGTCGTGGAGATGGTCAGCGCTGTTCCGACCCATACCACCATGACGAGAATAGCGAGGCCGCCCACGACCAGGCCCGGATTGATCCGGCGCCGGGTGCGCCGGGCCAGCCAGCGATGGGCGAAGGCGCCGAAGACCGCGGTGGCGGTGACCACCAGGATGACCGGCGCCGGGATCTGCGTCGACGCGGTGGTTTCCGCATCCACCCGCTCCGACGTGGCCTGATACAGCTGCGCGGCGTCCGGCAGGATTGTCGACTGCATCAGCCCGGAGGCCTCCGACAGGTACGACGACCCGACCGGGTTGCCCTCCCGGTTGTTGGTCCGCGCGATCTCGATCAGGCCGGTGTAGACGGCCAGTTCGGCGTTGATCCGGCCCAGCAGCTGCACCAGCGGTTCGTCGGTGAGCCCGCTCGAGGCCCGGGTCACCGCCACGGCGGCGTCGGTGATGGCCTGCTCGTAGCGTTGCCGAACGGGCGGCGGCTCGGCTTCGGCGATGAACGCCGTGGCCGCCGCCGCGTCGGCCACCGACAGCGTGGTGTACAGCCGTCCGGCGGCGAACGACAGCGGTTCGGTGTGATTGAGCACCGTCGTCAGCACCTGCTGCCGGTGGTTGATGGTGGTCGAGGTGGCGAACGCGCAGATGCCGCCCAGCACCGCCAGGACGATGCCGATCGACAGGATCCGGCCCGGCGTGGTCGAGATGAACCACCAGCGCGGATGGGCTGGCTCGGCCGGCGACCGCGACCCCTGCGGCTCTGTCGACGGGTGCGCCAGCTCAACCGTCACGTGTTATCAGCCCTCATCTTTCGCGGCCACTGGAACGCTGCACCAACTCTATAAGCGAATTCTAAGAGAATGTTCCGCCTGATGGGTGGAGGCAGACCGATTGACCAGGCGATCACGCGCATATCCTGAAACCCGTGCACGGCGACGGCGACGGTTGGGTGGTTTCCAGCAGCGGCACCCCGTACTGGGGCCGCTTCGGTGCGGCCGGTCTGCTGCTGCGGGCCCCCCGGCCCGACGGCACCCCCGCGGTGCTGCTGCAGCATCGCGCGGTGTGGAGCCATCAAGGCGGCACCTGGGGCCTGCCGGGCGGTGCCCGCGACAGCCACGAGACGCCGGAGGAGACCGCGGTCCGCGAGGCCCATGAGGAGGCCGGGCTGGCAGGCGAGCTGGTGACCGTGCGCTCGACGGTGGTCACCGCCGACATCGCGGGGCTCGGCGGGGCGCGCTGGACCTACACCACGGTGGTCGCCGACGCGCCCGAGTTGCTGCACACCGTGCCCAACGGGGAGAGCGCCGAGATGCGCTGGGTCGCCGAGGAGGAGGTGGCCGGGCTGCCGTTGCATCCCGGCTTCGCGGCGAGCTGGCACCGGCTGCGCACGGCGACGGCGCTGGTGCCGCTGGATCACGCCGACGAGCGGCGGCGGCACCTGCCCCGCACGTTCGAGATCGAGTCCGGCGTGTTCGTCTGGTGCGTGCCGGGTGACGCCGACCAGACGCCCATGCATCCCCGGATCAACTCGCTGCTGCAAGCGCTGAGCTGAGCCGTTGCGCCGCGGCCCGCGGGTCGGCGGCCGCGGTGATCGCGCGCACCACCACGATGCGGCGGGCGCCGGCCGCGAGCACCTCCGGCAGCCGCTGCTCGTCTAGCCCGCCGATCGCGAACCACGGTTTCTCGGTGCCGAGCCGGGCGGCGGTCCGCACCAGCCCCAGGCCCGGCGCCTCGCGGCCCGGTTTGGTCGGGGTGGGCCAGCACGGGCCGACGCAGAAATAGTCGGCCACCCCGGCGGCCGCGGCGGCGGCCTGGCCGGCGTCGTGGCTGGACAGGCCGAGCAGCGTGTCCGGGCCGACGATCCCGCGCGCGACGTCCAGCGGCAGGTCGCCCTGCCCGAGGTGCAGCACGTCGGCGCCGGCCGCGCGGGCGATGTCCGCCCGGTCGTTGACCGCGAACAGGGCGCCGTGCCGTCGGGCCGCGTCGGCCAGAATCTCGCACGCGGCCAGTTCCTCGCGCGCCTCGAGCGGCCCGAACCGCTGCTCACCCGGAGAGCCCTTGTCGCGCAGCTGGATGATGTCGACCCCGCC
>NZ_LZKD01000286.1:0-41538 GCF_001668695.1 Mycobacterium sp. E2497 | reverse complement strand
TGAGGCGCGCGGGTTTTCGGGTGGCGGCCACGACGTGGTGCCGGTCCGCCAGCAGCGCCGTGACCAGCCGCGATCCGACATAGCCGGTGGCGCCTGTGACCAGGATCCGCATACCTTGGACACTAGCCCCGCGGCGATGCGCGCAAACCTAACGGGCACGAGAATCTCTCGTCGCGTACGTAACGCCACGGCGCTTTTCGGGCCGAATTTTCGCCATGCCGTTACGCTCGCGGGGTTGAACCGCCGCGTCGGCGGCACCGTGGGTACAAGGAACCCTCATCCATAGATAGTGGAGACATGTATTACCTGCTGGTCCTGGCAGTCGCCATCGAACGCGTCGCTGAGCTGGTGGTGTCCAACCGGAACGCGCGGTGGTCTTTTGCCCAGGGCGCCAGGGAGTTTGGTCGCCCGCATTACCCGGTGATGGTGCTCATCCACACCGCACTGCTGGTCGGCTGCATTCTCGAGCCGTGGGCGCTGCACCGGCCGTTCATCGGCTGGCTGGGCTGGCCGATGCTGGCGGTGGTGGCGCTCAGCCAGGGCCTGCGCTGGTGGTGCATCGCCACGCTGGGCCGGCGGTGGAACACCCGGGTGATCGTGCTGCCGGATGCCCCGCTCGTGCGCCAGGGCCCCTACCGCTGGCTGCACCATCCCAACTACGTTGCAGTGGTGGCCGAGGGGGTGGCGCTGCCGTTGGTGCACACGGCGTGGCTGACGGCCGCCGTGTTCACGCTGGCCAACGCGGCGTTGCTCAGGGTGCGGCTGCAGGTCGAGAATTCGGCTCTGGGTTACACGTGAGCGATTACGACACCGACCTGTTGATCGTCGGGGGCGGACCCGGGGGCCTGGCCACCGCGTTGCACGCACGCCGGCACGGGCTCTCGGTCATCGTCGCCGACCCGCGCGAGGGCCCCATCGACAAGGCGTGCGGCGAGGGCCTGATGCCCGGCGGGCTCGCCGAGCTCACCTCCCTCGGCGTCGACCCCGCCGGTATGCCCTTTCATGGCATCGCCTATGTCAGCGAACACCGCCGGGCGCAGGCGCGGTTTCACCGCGGGCCCGGCCGGGGGGTGCGACGGACCACGCTGCACGCGGTGCTGGCCGCGCGCGCGAAAGAGCAAGACACCGAATGGCTTCGGGCCCGGGTGACCACCGTGCACCAGGACGCTCGCGGGGTGGCCGCCGCCGGTGTGCGTGCGAGATGGATGGTTGCGGCCGACGGACTGCACTCACAGGTCAGGCGGGCCACCGGAATCGCGGCGACGGCCGGGACACCGCGGCGCTACGGCGTGCGCTGGCACTACCGGGTGCCCGCCTGGTCGGAATTCGTCGAGGTGCACTGGTCGCGTTGGGGTGAGGCGTATGTGACGCCGGTGGAGCCGGACCTGGTCGGCGTCGCGATCCTGTCCCGGGGCCGGCCCGACCTGGGCTGGTTCCCCGGGCTGGCCGGGCGGTTGCAGGGCGCGGCGCGGGGGCCGGCCCGCGGATGTGGCCCGCTGCGGCAGGTCGTGTCCAGGCGGGTCGCGGGGCGGGTGCTCCTGGTGGGCGACGCGGCGGGCTACGAGGACGCGCTGACCGGCGAGGGCATCAGCCTGGCGGTCAAACAAGCTGGCGCCGCCGTCGCCGCGATCGTCGACGAAACGCCCGCGTCGTATGAGCTTGCGTGGCAACGGATCACCCGCAGCTACCGGCTACTCACCCGGGGGCTGGTGCTGGCCAGCGCCCCGCCGGCGACCCGCCGCACCATCGTGCCGGCCTGCGCGCTGCTGCCTGGCGTGTTCCAGCGCGGGGTGAACGTCCTGGCGGGTTAGGCCTGATGGTGGCGACCCGCTTCGCCCGGCTTCGCCGCGCTCGCGATCGCCACTAGCGGGCCTTCCAGACCGGCTCCCGCTTCTCGGCGAAAGCGAGCGGCCCCTCCTTGGCGTCTTCGGACCTGATCAGGATGCTCATTTCGGCCATCGTCCGCGCCCAGCCCGCCTCTTCGTCGGTGATGACACCCTCGTCGACCCCGTAGGCGATGCGCTTGCTGGCCTGCACCGACAGGGGCGCGTTGACGGTGATTCGCGCGGCCAGGGCCAGCGCGGCCTCCAGCACCGTGCCCTCGTCGACGACCTGGTTGATCAGGCCCCACTCGAAGGCGTCGGCGGCGGTGATCGGCTCGCCGGTCAACAGCAGCTCCATCCCCACTTTGCGCGGGAGCTGCTGCACGATCCGGAAGACACCGCCGGCGGCCGCGACGAGCCCGCGTTTGACCTCCGGCAGGCCGAACTGGGCCCGCTCGTCGGCGACCACCAGGTCACTGGCCAGGGCCAGCTCGGTGCCCCCGCCGAACGCGGTGCCGTTGACCGCCGCGATGGTGGGCTTGTCGATGAAGTGATGCACGTAGCCGGCGAAACCCCACTCGCCGTGGTCGGGGTGATACAGGTTCTCCCGGCGGGAGATCGCCTTGAGATCGGCGCCGGCGCAGAACGACTTGTCGCCGGCGCCGGTGATCACCACGGCCCGCACTTCGGGGTCGTGCTGCGCCTCGTCGAGCGCGTCGCCGACGCCGATGCTCACGGCGCCGTTGACGGCGTTGCGGGCCTCGGGCCGATTGATGGTGATCACCATGACGTTGCCGCGGCGTTCGACCAGCACCGCCGGCTGGTCGGCGGGGGCGTCGGTCACAGGAGCTCCACGATGGTGGCGTTGGCCTGGCCGCCGCCCTCGCACATGGTTTGCAGGCCGTAACGAATTCCCTTGTCCCGCATGTGGTAGAGCAGGGTGGTCATCAGCCGCGCGCCCGAGCCGCCAAGCGGGTGACCCAGCGCGATGGCGCCGCCGTTGGGGTTGAGCTTCTTCTCGTCGGCCCCGATGTCCTTGAGCCACGCCAGCGGAACCGGCGCGAACGCCTCGTTCACCTCGTAGGCCCCGATGTCACCGATCGAGAGGCCGGACTTCTTGAGCGCCTTCTGCGTCGCCGGGATGGGCGCCGTCAGCATGATCACCGGGTCGGCGCCGGCCAGTACCGCGGTGTGCACCTTGGCGATCGGCGTGAGGCCCAGTTCCTTGGCCTTCTCGGCCGACATGAACAGCAGGGCGGCCGAACCGTCGGTGATCTGCGAGGAGTTGCCCGCGTGGATCACCCCGTCCTCCTTGAAGGCCGGCTTCAGCGACACCATCTTCTCCATCGGGGTACCGCGGCGGATGCCCTCGTCCTTGAGGACCACGTTCCCGTCCTGATCCTTGATGCCGACGATCTGGTCGTCGAAAGCACCGGAATCCTGTGCGGCGGCGGCCTTTTCGTGCGATCCCAAGGAGAATTCGTCGAGCGCGAGCCGGTCGAAGCCCCACTGTTCGGCGATCATTTCCGCACCGATGCCCTGGTTCGGCGTCCGGTGGTATCTGTCCTTGAAAGCCTGGGGGTACGGGTTGCCGCCGTTGGCCAGCGACGATCCCATCGGCGTCCGTGACATCGACTCGACACCGCCGGCGACGACGACGTCGTAGTGCCCGGCGACCACGCCCGCCGCGGCGAAGTGGATGGACTGCTGGCTCGACCCGCACTGCCGGTCGACGGTCACGCCGGGCACGGTCTCGGGCCAGCCGGCGGCCAGCAGCGCGGTGCGGCCGATGTCGAGGGCCTGCTCGCCCGCCTGCATCACGCAGCCCCAGATGACGTCGTCGACGATTCCCGGGTCGATACCGGCCTTGTCGACCAGCCCATTCAGGACCTGCGCCGACAGGTCGGCCGGGTGCA
Source organism: Mycobacterium sp. E2497 (assembly GCF_001668695.1). Taxonomy (NCBI): domain Bacteria; kingdom Bacillati; phylum Actinomycetota; class Actinomycetes; order Mycobacteriales; family Mycobacteriaceae; genus Mycobacterium; species Mycobacterium sp. E2497. Next base: position 37,799 of record NZ_LZKD01000286.1, on the reverse strand, counting down.
CCCCGGCCAGTCCGCCGTTGCGCTTCCCGAGCGGTGAGCGCACTGCCTCGACGATGACGGCTTCGGCCATGGTTGTGTCTCCTTTGACGCTAGAACCTCAGGTATTGGTGAAAGTGAGCCTTGCGTCGATTGTCAACCAACGCGTTGGGAGGGCGCGTGGCGGGGTGGGTTTGGTTGCGCTCACGGCCGCGCCGAGATCGCCGCGGTGGTCGCGGTCCGACCGCGAAGCGCGACCGTGGCGGCAATCTCGACGAAAGGGTGAAGCCTAAAGGTGCAGCCCTAGCCGGCGGGGTACGCGACCGATTTGATCTCGGTGTACTGGTCGAACCCGGCGACGCCGTTCTGGCGTCCCACACCGCTGTATTTGTAGCCGCCGAAGGGGGTGTCGGCGCCGTACGGCGCGCCGCCGTTGACACCCATGAAGCCGGCCCGGATCCGGCGGGCCACCGCCAGCGAGCGCTCCAGCGAGCCCGACATCACGTTGCCGGCCAGCCCGTACTTGCTGTCGTTGGCGATCCGGATCGCGTCCTCCTCGTCGTCGAACGGGATGACGGCCAGCACCGGCCCGAAGATCTCCTCCTGGGCGATGGTCATCGAGTTGTCGACGTCGGTGAAAAGCGTTGGCCGGACAAAGAATCCCTTGTCGAAGCCGGTCGGCGCGTCGGGGCCGCCGACCAGCGCCGTGGCGCCCTCCTCCACGCCCTTGCGGATGTAGCCCATCACGCGGTTGCGCTGCACCTCGGAGATCACCGGGCCGCACAGCGTTCCCGGGTCCTGCGGGTCGCCGCACGTGACGTTCTCGTAGATGCTCTTCAGAATCTCCACGCCCTCGTCGTAGCGCGACCGCGGCAACAACATCCGGGTCGGGTTCGCACAGCCCTGCCCGGCGTGCATGCACGGCGCGATGCCGATCGCGCAGGCCATCCCGAAATCGGCGTCCTCCAGCACGATGGTGGCCGACTTGCCGCCGAGCTCCAGGAACAGCCGCTTCATGGTCGCGGCGCCCTTCTCCATGATCCGCTGGCCGACCACTGTCGACCCGGTGAACGAGATCAGGTCGACCTTGGGAGACAGCGTGAGTTCTTCGCCGACAAAGTGATCCGACGCGGTGACGACGTTGACGACGCCCGCGGGGATGTCGGTCTTCTCGGCGATCAGCCGGCCGAGCCGGGTCGCGTTGAAGGGCGTGTTGGGCGCCGGCTTGAGCACCACGGTGTTGCCGGTGCCCAGTGCCTGGCCGAGCTTGTTGAGGGTGACCTCGAACGGGAAGTTCCACGGCACGATCGCGCCGACCACACCCACCGGCTCGCGCCAGACCTTGCGGGTGGTCAACGTGCCCGTCAGGCTGACCACCTTGTCGCCCAGGTCGGTTTCCCAGGCGTATTCGTCGATCAGCCTGGCGGGGTAGCGCAGCCCGTCCTCCAGTGGGGCGTCCAGCTGCGGGCCGTACGTGATCGCCCGGGGCGAACCCACCTCCAGGATGAGCTCCTCGCGCAGCTCTTCCTTCTCCGATTCGATCGCTTCGTGCAGTTGCAGCAGGCAGCGCTTACGCAGCTCCCGGTTGGTCGACCAGTCCGACTCGTCGAAGGCCCGCCGAGCGGCGTCGATCGCCCGGTGCATGTCCTCCTTGGATGCGTCGGCGACCTCGCCGAGCGGCTCCTCGGTGGCGGGGTTGATGTTGGTGAAGGTGCCCGCTTGGCCGTCGACGAGCCTGCCGTCGATCATCATCTTCGGCTCGAAACGAACCTTTACAGCCTCGGTCATAACTGTCACTCTCTTCTGAATCGCGGAGGGGCTATGGAGAGCCTTACCGGAAACTAGCCGATTGGCAAGCGACGACCCCTACGGGCCTGGTTATCGGGGTCGAATAGCACCGGCACGGACGTCGGCGAACGGAAAATCTGCCCGCGGATGTGTGGGTCGTCCGCGTCGGGGTCGAGCCGCAGGTTGGGCAACCGGTCGAGCAAGAGGTTGATGGCGGTGCGCATTTCCAGCCGCGCCAGATGCATGCCGAGGCAGACGTGCACGCCATGCCCCCAGCCCAGGTGCGCCCTGGGTGAGCGGAAGATGTCGAACGCGTCCGGATCGGGGTAGCGGTCTTCCTGCCGGTTGGCCGCACCCAGCATCGGCATGACCGTCGAGCCGGCCGGTATCGCCACCCCGCCGAGTTCGGTGTCGCGGGTCGCCACCCGGGTGATGGTCAGCAGCGGCGGTTCCCACCGCACACCCTCCTCGATGGCCTGCGGCAACAGCGACCGGTCGGCGCGGACGGCATCCAGCTGCGCGGGATTCGTCAGCAGCGCGAGCAGCAGGCTGCCCAGTGACCGGTACGTCGTCTCCACCCCGGCGGGCAGCAACAGCCGCAGGAACGAGTAGATCTCCTCGTCCTCGAGCTTCTCCCCGTCGATCTCGGCCTGCGCCAGCGCGCTGATCAGGTCGTCCCTGGGTTCGGCCCGGCGGGACGCGAGGATAGGCGCGAAGTACTCACAGAGCGCTGCCGAGGCGGCCAGGCCGCGTTCGGGATTGAGGATCCAGCTCAGCAATGAGATGGACCACCGCTGGAACTGCGGATAGTCCTCCTCCGGCAGCCCCAGCAGGCCCGCGATGATCCGGCTCGGGTAGTCGAAAGTGAACTCCTTGACCAGATCGGCCTTGCCGTTCGCCGCGAACTCGTCGATCAGGCTATTGCCCACCCGGCCGACCAACTCATCCTGCCAGCGCGCCAACGCCTTCTGCGAGAACGCCTTTGACACCAGCGACCGTAGCCGGCCGTGCACCGGCTCGTCCATGCCGAGCATCACGCGCTCCCCCAGCACCGGGCCGAAGGCTGCGATGACGGCCGCCGACGAGAACGTCTCGTTGTCGCGCAGCATCTGCTGGGCTTCCTCGAAGCGGTAGACGATGAAGACCGGTTTGGACTCCTCATGCGGCATCCCGGACACATCGAGCCGCTGGATGGGCTCCTCGCGGCGCAGCCGAGCCAGTTCTGTGTATGGGTCGCGCACGTCGCCCGAGACCGCGTCGTCGAAGGCGCCAAAGTCCTCCAGGTCGTCGAAAAGCTGTTCCATCAATGCTCCCTCACTTCGCCCTACGGGCCGCCAAGCGCTGCAGGAGCGGCTGCGGCACAATCCGCGCGACGAACACCATCGCGCGCTGTCCTGCTGTCAACGGCCATGCCCCGCCCCGCATGGAACCCTGTTTCGGTATGCCCAGCACGATGCGCGATACGTGGTGCATGCCGGAGGCCGGAAGTATCCTGTTGGCGGCCAACAACATCGAGGCGTCGTGGCCTACACCGCGGCGGCGAAACGGCGCGTGGTCGTCCAGCGCTTTGAGCAGGCCGTCGGTGAACAGCTCGGGCGGCCGGGCCAGTTTCATCGCGGCCCTGCCGCGGCTGTTCATGGTCTGGTGCAGCCGCGCATACGGGCCGCCGAAGTCACGATTGTCGGTGGTGCCCGCATCGGTGATGATCTCCGTGTCGTACATGCCGGCGACCAGAACGGTCACCCCCAGGCCGAACGGCGCGATCTCGCACCCCATCGATTCCCCCCACCGCTCCAGTGCGCCCTTGGCCGCCGAATACGGCGCGGTGGCCGGCTGACCACGCACCCCCGCCGCGCTCGACACCAGGACGATGCGCCCCTGGCCGGCCGCCCGCATTGACGGCAGCAGCGCCTGGGTGAGCGCCACCGGACCCAGGACGCTGGTGGCGAACATGTTCTGCCACAGCGCCATATCAGTCTCCTCGACCATCCCGGCGGCCGAGATCCCCGCATTGTGCACCAGCGCGTAGGGCGCGCCCACGGCTTCCTCGATGGCCTTGGCCGCCGCCGCGATCGACGCCGGATCCAACAGGTCGAGCTGCACGCCGACCAGCCGGTCGTCGTCGTCACGTGCGCCCGCCGCGTCCCGCAGCGACGGGATCCCACGGTCGGGGGTCCGCATGGCCGCGACCACCCGCCAGCCTTCGCGGTACAGGCGCACGGTCGAGACAAACCCCAGACCGCGGGAGGCGCCGGTGATGACGGCGGCGCGCGGCTCAGCCATGCGCACCCGGCGCGGAAGCAGTGGCGCAGGGGCCCTGACCGGGCGCCGGTGGATCGACGTGGGGTCGCCCGTTCGGCTCGCCACTCGCCCAGGTCGACCAGATGCCGACCGAGTACGGCCCCTGGGCTCCGGCCTTCTGGTAATACCCTTGCGGGTCATAGACTTTGGCTTCCGGGTACGGCCAAGGGCATGCCACCGAGGTGGCCGCGTGGCTGACCTTGATCACCCAGAACCACGCCCCGTAGGCGAAATAGGACACGTTGATGATCGCGAACATCATCAGGAACGTGCCGAGCACCGGGCGCGTCGGGAAGATCCTGGCCTTGGCGGCCAGCTTCTCGGCCACCGACTTCCCGGTGTCGTCGCGATAGCAGAGGATCGCCGCGGGCACCATCACGAAGGTCACCGAGAACGACTCCCAGATCAGTGGGAACTGGAACGTGGTGCCGGTGAACACCGAGCCCCACGGGATCACCTGGGAGTAGATGTACATGCCCATGTGGACCAGCTGGATCTCCAGCCACGCATCGAAGACGAAGCCGATCGCACAGGTCAGCAGGCCGAGGCTGACCAGCGGGTGGCGCGACACGAACGCCGTCGGCCCGTACTTGGCCTGCAGCTTGCGCAGGATCCAGATGGCCGGAAAGTACGGGCCGAAATAGAAAGTGACGTAACCGAATACGACGAACGGCTCGACCGTCGGCGACAGCGACACCAGCGGCCAGGATTCCGGCCAGTGAATGAGGTCGGGGTTGTAGACGGCGAACGGGGCCCAGTTCATGATCGGGTCCTGCCACACGATCAGCGTGGTGCACAGGAACATCAGCATCACCGGACTGCCCGGGTTGCGTCGCCAGCCCCGGATGAACACCACGAGCAGGACGAGCAGCATGATGACGGTGGAGATGTGCAGGAAGGTGATGTAGTCCAGGCCGAAGATGAACTTCACCGGGCGGGGGCGGCCTTGCACGTTCGGGTTGGCGACGCGCGGGTCGAGGGCCCCTTCTCCTGAGCGACAGTTCGCGATGAAGAACAGTGCGAACGCAGCGAGCGCGGCGCCGGCGATCCAGCCTCCCCAGCCGCGCCTCTCGCCCGCCCGCGGCCGCGCCGGGTTGTCCTGCGCGGCAAGCGGTGTGGATTGATCGGTGCTCATGGCTTTGGCGACCTCACTCTCCGAAGCGATCGACCAGGTGCGAGTTGGTGCCGTCGGCGTCCAGAGTGCGGGCCACCAGATAGCCGGCGCCCATCCATGCGCGGCGCGTCCATTTGCCGAAGGAGACGCGCGTGCCGGGGGCGCCCGATGCGGCGGGCATCATCTTCACCCGCTCCAAAGCCTCGTTGACCCCGCGCGGGCTGAGCGGGTGCGCATCGGCGAACGCGCGGACGAGCGTCGTGGCAACGTCATGGTTGACCACCGATACGCAGTACTCGGGCCGGCTGCCGTTGTACTTCTGCGCGTACCGGTCCAGGAAGTCCTGGCCGAGCCGGTTCTCCTCGTCGTACTGGTCTACCCCGACCCAGCCCATGAACGCTTCCCACATGATCGGGTTCACCCACGCGTTTTGAAATGCGGTGGTGGTGAATCGCGGCGGATCCCAATCGACGGCCTGCAGCGCGGGGTTGATGAAGACGATGCCGAAGCCGAAGCCCAGATGCACGATCGCCTCGGCCTTGGCCTCGTGCAGCGTGCGGACGGAGTCGTTGATGTCCTGCGCGGTCTGGGCGATCGCCGCCTCCGCGACGATGCGAATCCCCTTGCGGCGGCAAGCGCTTCGCAGATTCTTCAGGTAGCTCTCACCGATCAGGTTCTGTTCCACGAGGACACCGATTTCGGAAAGCCCGCGTTTGGCGACGAGGTCGGCGATGAAGATCGGCTCGTCGGTCATCGAGCCCTGCGGGAACGCGAACGTCCAGTCGCCCAGCCAGTCGTCGGTGCCGGTGACGCTGATCGCCGGCACCTTGAACCGGTCCTCGATCGCCTCGCGGGTCGGCACGCAGTTGTCGGTGATGTGCGGTCCGAACACCACCAGACAGCCTTCCTCGACGAGCTCGCCGAACGCGTCGATCACGGCCTTGACCGAACCCTTGGGCAAGCCCTCCACCTCGCGGTAGACCATTTGCACCGGGCGATCGATCACGCCCTGTTCATGGGCTTCGTGGAAGACGAGGTCGAAGCACCGGGTGAAACTCGCCATCAGTTCCTCGGGGAAACCCGGTGGCAGCGTGAAGTCCATCAGGTAGCCGACCTTGATCGGCTCAGCGCTGCTTTCGTAGGACATTCGACCTCCCCGTGAAAAACTCACGCTCGCCATTCATTTCGCGGACCCGTCCAGATAGATCTCGATCATCTCGCCCAGGGCCCTGCCCACCGCCGCGTCGTCGGTGAGCGGTCCCGCGATCGCGGCGCGCGCCGCCTCGCGCATCGTCAGCCCTTCCGCGACCAGCTTGCCCGCGGCGATCAGCACGCGCGTCGACGCGACCTCGCGCAGCCCACCGGTTTCCAGCCTCCGGATGGCTTGCCCGAAACGCACCAGCTCGGCGGCGGTGCCACCACCCACGCCGGCCTCATGTGCGACGATCCCCTCCTCGACATCGGCTGGGGGGAAGTCGAATTCGATGGCGACCATCCGCTGCCGGGTCGAGTCCTTGAGGTCCTTCAGCACGCTCTGATAACCCGGGTTGTAGGACACCACCAGGCCAAATCCCGGCGCCGCGTCCAACGTGACGCCCAGCCGTTCGATCGGCAGCTGCCGCCGGTGATCCGCAAGCGGGTGCAACACCACGGTGGTGTCCTGCCGCGCCTCCACCACCTCGTCGAGGTAGCAGATCGCCCCCTCTCGCACCGCCCGCGTCAGCGGGCCGTCCACCCAGACGGTCTCGTCTCCCTGCAGCAGATACCGGCCCACCAGATCGGCCGTGGTCAGGTCGTCATGGCACGCGACCGTGATCAGTGGCCGGCCGAGATCGTGGGCCATCGCCTCGACGAATCGGGTCTTGCCGCAACCCGTCGGCCCCTTCAGAACGACAGCCAGGCCCTGGCGGTGGGCCGCCGTGAAGACGACCTCCTCGCCGCCGATCGCCCGGTAGTAGGGCCGGGCCCCCTCCGCCCCAGGGATCGCGCCGTTCCGGCGCGCAAGCCCGGACTCGTTGTCCATAGCTTCCCTTCTGCCCCCACGGTGGAATCGAGCCTATCGTGGAACAGATGTTTGTTTCAAGAGCTCTGACTAGCATGTTCACGACTCGAGCCTGAAACCCGCGGCTACCGCGCCTCCCGGCTACGGACCTCGACCGAGCGCAGCGCGGACCGGAACAGCGGCCCGATCACGGCGGCGAGTTGGTCCGGGCGCGCGATGGTGGCGTGCGCGGCGCCACCGAACACCCGGCGCAGCGACTGCACGTCCGTACCCGCGCCGATGGTCAGGCATACACAGCCGATGCCGCGCCGGCGAGCCTCGGCCAGGGCCCGGCGCGCGTCGGCCGCGCCGTAGGCCCGCTCGTACCCGTGGTCGTACGCGAGCCCGTCGGAGAGCACCACCAGCAGCCGCCGTGTCGTGCCTCCGCCCGCGTCCAGCACCGCCGACCCGTGCCGGATGGCCGCACCGAGACGGGAGTACGCCCCGGGCTCAATACTGTTGAGCCGCTTCATGACTCGGGTGTCGAGGTGCTCGTCGAATCGTTTGACCGGCACCACGTTGACCGCGCCCCGGCCCTGCGAGTAATAGGCGTAGAGCGCAACCCGGTCACCCAGGTCGTGGAGCGCGACCGCGAGCTGGGCGACCGCCACGCGCTGCTGTTCGTGCACCGTTCGCCCGACCGTGCCAGGCTCCGCGGCCGAGCCCGACACATCGAGCAACAGCAGCACCGACAGGTCACGCCTGCGGCGCAGGCTGTCCAGGTACACCGCCTCGCCGGGCACCGAACCGGCCAAGGCTTCGACGCGGGCCTCGACCGCCGCGTCGATGTCGATGTCGTCGCCCTGCGACTGCCGGTGGCGCCGGTGCAGACCCATGCCCAGCCGGGACAGCGGTCGGCGCACGCCGATGGCGGCTTCGATCGCATGCGCCGCCGACGGTTTGATCTCGGCCTCGATCTCGCGCACGGTGCACCACGCGGGCCGGTACATCCTGCGCGCGACATCCCATTCCGGGTAGGTGACGCCATCCGTGGACGCCGGCTGCTCTTCACCGTCCTCACCCGACGTGGCCGCCAGCGACGTCACCGCGTCCAATCCGCGCTTGGCGGAGTTGGTCCGGTGCGTCGGGGTGTCCGCGCCGGGCGGCCCCCCACCGCTCCCGGTCTTGCGCGCCGACGAGAACATCTTCTTCAGCCACTTGCCGATGAAACCACCGCCACCCACCGGGCTGGTGAACATATCGGGATCGTCGCAATCGTCCGCCTCGTCGTCGTCGAGTTCTTTCAATTCGTTGGCGCCGTTGCTCCTCGGGATGTGCCCGGGTTGTTCCTTGTCCCGCTGTGCGGCCACCCGGTCGGATGCGGCCAGCACCTTGGCCGCACGAATGACACCGAATTCCGGTGCGGGGTCGTCGATCGCCGCGCGTCCCTGCGCGATCCGCAGCGAAGCGGCGGGGGAATCGCTGCGACTGGCAGTGTCCCGGTTTGCCACGGACGCAAGGACGCCTGGCAGCAGGTGGCCGTTGGCGGCGAGCGCCCGGTGCCCCTCCACCGCCAAATAACGTTTGGCCAGCCGAGGGCGGCGCAGCAGCGAGCGTACGACGCCCGGGTCCAGGCTGCCGGCCGCGATCATCGAGGCTTGCACGGCAACGGCTTCGAGCCGCCCGCGGGCGCTCGCGCTGGCGTCGACGTGGATGGTCTGGCCGTCGGTCCACGGCGGATCCGCCGGCCGGGATTGAGCCACCGCCACGGCTCGGCCCGCCAACGCGGATGCGAGCATTCCGAGGCCCCGCAGCCGGTCACCGCGAACGTCGGTGGACACGCTTACTCTCCGAACGGCTTGGACGACGTTGACCAAATATCTGTTCCACCGTAGAGTCCGGTGCCACCGCGGTCAATCGAGACAACGATGCGCGCGACGCAACGGCAGCTCATCGGCGCCGGTTCGACCTTGTTGACCAACGATGTGCTCAACCGTAAAGTCCGGCTTGGCCACCGGTTCAAGGGGCTGACGAGCCAAAGACGCTGAAGACAGAGGGACGTGGACTTCTCATACCCGGCGGAAGTGGAAGAGTTCCGCATCGAGCTGCGCGAGTGGCTGTCCGCGAACCTGACCGACGAGCTGGTGGCCGGTCGGCGGCCCGCCGGGCGTGACGACGCCGCGATCGAGGTGCTGCGCGCGTGGAGCGCGGCGATGGCCGACGCGGGCTGGGCCGCGGTCTCCTGGCCTCGTGAGTACGGCGGCCGCGGCGCGACGATTCTCGAGCAGCTGGTCTACACCGAGGAAACCACCCGGGCTCGAGCCCCGATGCCACTCAACGTCATTGGGCTGAACAACATCGCGCCGGCCATCATGCAATACGGCACCGAAGCCCAAAAGCTCACGCTGCTCCCCCGGATGATGCGCGCCGACGACATCTGGTGCCAAGGGATGTCGGAACCCGAAGCGGGGTCCGATCTCGCCGCACTACGGACCCGCGCGGTGCGCGACGGTGACGACTTCGTCGTCACCGGGCAAAAGATCTGGACCTCGCTCGGTCATCGAGCGGACTGGTGCCAGCTGTACGTGCGCACCGACCCCGACGCGCCGAAGCACAAGGGCATATCCTGCCTGATCGTCGACATGAGGTTGCCGGGCATCGAAGCCCGCCCGCTGGTGACCCTCAACGGCGACGCCGACTTCGCCGAGGTGTTCTTCCACGACGTGCGGGTCCCCGCGGACGCGTTGCTCGGACCGCTGAACGCGGGCTGGCAGGTCGCCACCACGACGCTCAGCCACGAACGGGCCGGGGCCGCACGGCTCTACGCCGAAATGCAAGTGCGGCTAGACGAACTGGTGGACGACATCGCCACGCACACCGACGCGCTCGAAGATCCCGTGACACTGCGCCGCCTCGGCGAAATCGCGCTCCGCATCAAGTATCTCGAAGTCCTGTGCCAGCGGTCGATCTCGGCCACGCTGCATGGCGGTGACGCCTTCGGATCGGCGAGCCTCGCCAAGACCGTGTGGGGTGAGATCGGACAGGAGATGGCCGCGCTGGGGTTTGACGTGCTGGGCACGAGCGATGCCGGCGCGCCGTGGGCGAGCTACCGCCTGACGTCGCGCTCGCTCACCATCGCCGGCGGCACCAGCCAGATCAACAAGAACATCACCGCCCAGCGGGTACTCGGGTTGCCGCGCAAATGAACCTCGAATTTTCCGACGAGCAGGTCGCGCTGCGCGACACGACCCGCCGTTATCTCGGCGAAAAGGCATCGATCTCCGGCCATGTGCGTCCGCTGCTCGACGACCCGACCGGCACCACGCAACCCGTGTGGCGCGGCCTGGCCGACCTCGGGACCACCGGCCTGCTGGTGCCGGAGGCAAACGGTGGTGCCGGCATGACGATGGTCGAGGCCGGAATCGTGGCCGAAGAATTGGGCGCAGCACTGCATCCGGGGCCGTGGTTGTCGACCGCGGTCGCCGCCGCCCGGGCGCTGACCCGGCTCGGCGCCACCAACACGGCGGCCGAGCTGCTGGCCGGCATCGCCGACGGCAGTACGATCGCCACCGTCTGCTTCCCGGACGCCAAAAACGGTTCGATCGCCGCGAGCGGGCAAGACGGCGAGGTGTCTTTGCGCGGCGAGATCACCGCCGTCCCCGACGCCGCCGCCGCGGACGTCCTCTTGGTGCTCGCCGAGGAGGACGGCCACCTCGAGCTGTTCGCGGTGCCGTCCGGCGCGACCGGTGTTTCGGTCGAACTCGAGCGCGGTATCGACCAGACCCGCAAGCACTTCCACATCACGTTGGACGCAGCGCCCGCGCGACGACTCGCCTCGGCGTCCCCGGAAGACCTCGCGGCGGTGATCGATGACACGCTGATCGCCACCGCCGCCGACGCCCTCGGCGCCGCGCGCACGGTGATGGACATGGCCGTCGAATATGCGAAGACCAGAACGCAATTCGGTCAGCCGATCGGCTCCTTCCAGGCCGTCCAGCATCTCTGCGTCGACATGTACGAGACCGTGGAGCTGGCCCGCAGCGGCGTGATCCATGCCCTGTGGGCCGCCGACAACGCCGACCATGACGAGCGGCACGTTGCCGCGCTGCGGGCGAAGGCGTTCGCCGGACGGCTGGCCACCGTCGGCGACACCGCGATCCAGGTGTTCGGCGGGATCGGCTACACCTGGGAACACGACGCGCACCTGTACCTCAAGCGCCTGCTGAGCTGGAGCGCCTTCCGCGGCGGCTCGGACCGGTACCTCGTCGAACTCGGTGCGCGCCTTGCGAACAGGGGCGGACGCTGAATATGCCGGGCACCCGCTCAGCGCCACCCGCCCAGCGCCGACGATGCTCGGCGGAAGCGCAGCCCGCGGCGAGCCCGGCCTGAGGACGTGGCCCGTCACCGCTGTTACGCAGCGGATTCGCCGGCGCCGGTCTGATAGCCTCTAACAAAGATTTGGTTGGCGAGAGGGGCGAATGCGCATGTTTGCCGGTCCGCAGTCGTCCGGGCGTGCACACCGCTGATCATGCCGAGAGCCGAGTCGTTGAAGGCAAGTCTCCCAGCCGAATTCGGTACCCGACGGACCGAGATCCTCACCACGGCGGCCACGTTGATCGCACAGTCGGGATTGCGGACCTCGCTGCAGGAGATCGCCGACGCGGCCGGCATCCTTCCCGGTAGCCTCTATCACCACTTCGAGTCCAAAGAGGCGATCCTCATCGAGTTGATCCGCCGCTATCAGGACGACCTGGAGCGCATCGGGCAAGCTGCGCAAGCGAAGTTGGACAACGCCGATCCCCGCCCGGTTCGCGAGCAGATCGTCGAACTGGGCTCGGCGATTGCGGACTGCGCCGTGCGGCATCGCGCCGCGCTGCAGATGTCGTTCTACGAGGGACCGAGCACGGATCCGGAGTTGATGAAGCTGACACAGCAGCGGCCCGTGGCGATTCAGGAGGCGATGCTGCAGACGCTGCGCGCGGGGCGGTCGAGCGGATACATCAAATCCGACATCGACCTGCCCACGTTGGCCGACCGCATCTGCCAAACCATGCTGCAGGTCGGTCTCGACGTGATGCGCCACAAGTCGCCCACCGACCAGGTGGCCGATCTGCTCTGTCGAATCACGTTGGAAGGGTTGGCGACGCGGCCACCCGCCGACTCGGCGCTCGACGGGTCCCCTGCTTTCGCCGCCGCCAGCGCGGTCATCGACACCTGGCCGGACGACAGCGACGCCGACCCCAGCGACAAAGCGGCGCACGTGCGCGCGGTGGCGCGAGCGGAATTCGGCCGTAAGGGCTACGAGGCCACCACCATCAGGGACATCGCGTCGGCGGCCGGCCTCGGCACGGGCACCGTCTATCGGGCGATCGGCTCGAAGGACGAACTCCTCGCCTCGATCATGGAATCGTTCGGCAGGAAGGTCGAGGCGGGTTGGGTCGGCGTCCTGCGCTCGAACGCCACGCCCATCGCGAAACTGGACGCGTTGAGCTGGGTCAACGTCAATGCACTCGATCGGTTTTCGGACGAGTTCCGGATTCAGCTCGCCTGGATGCGCCAATCGCCGCCGGACACTCCCAACCCCGGCTGGTTGTACGCCACGCGGCTCCGGCAGATGAAAACGCTTCTTTCCGAAGGCATCCGCTCCGGGGAGATCACCGTCGACGCCCCGTCCACCGCGATGCTGGCCCGATGCGTCATCGGCCTGCAGTGGATACCGGAGAACATCCTGGCCGAGGTCGGCAAACGCGCCGCGCTGGTGCACGCCCGCGACACGGTCTTGCGTGGCGTCGCGGTTCGCGCCAAGTGGGTCGCCAAATAGGTATTGAACCAAAAAACTGTTACCCATACAGTTGGGCGATTAGAACCGCGTTAGCAGTGAGCGAGAAGGGGATTTCCATGACTGTTGTCGATCGGCTGCGCTACGACGGAAAGCGGGCTCTCGTCGTCGGCGGCGCCACCGGCATGGGCGCGGCGGCGGCCAAGTCGGCAGCCGAGCTCGGCGCCGAAGTGATCGTGATGGACTACGCGCCGGTGAACTACGACGTCGCGAAGGCCATTCAGGTGGACCTGCGCGACCCCGCATCGATCGACTCTGCGCTCGAGCAGCTCGACGGTCCGATCCACGCCGTCTTCTCGGCCGCCGGCATCGCGGACGGGACCACCGACCTGATGGCGATCAACTTCATCGGTCACCGCCACCTGATCGACCGCCTGCTCGAGAAGAACCAGCTTCCCCCGGGCTCGGCGATCTGCTTCATCTCCTCGGTCGCCGGGATGGGTTGGGAGAACGACCTGGAGCTGCTGACGGAGTTCCTCGCCACGCCGGACTTCGCGTCGGCCCAAGAGTGGGTCAAGGCGCACGAATCAGAAGGCATCATCCACTATGGCTTTTCCAAGAAGGTGGTCAACGCCTACGTCGCGACCCAGGGCTACCCGCTGCTCAAGAAGGGCATCCGGATCAACGCGATCTGCCCGGGTCCCACCGACACCCCCCTGGCCCAGGCCAACGCCGACCTCTGGCTCACCTTCGCGCAGGACTACCGCGACGAGACCGGATCGAAGGTGCACACCCCCGAGCAGATGGGTGACGTCATGGCGTTCCTCAACAGCGCCGCCGCCTTCGGCATCAGCGGGATCACGCTGCTGGTGGACTACGGGCACACCATGGCCTCGCTCACGGGCGCGTACCCGCCCGGGAAGCCGATCATCGATCTGATCATGGGGCGGGTGAAGCTCTAGCGGGGCTAGCTCGCGTCGACACCGATGAGTAGGCGTTTCGGGCTGCGGCCGAGGATGCGGCGCCACGCAATGTCGGCGGGGTCCTGCCCCAAGTGCAGGCCGGGCCGTGCGGCGAGCAGGGCCCGTACGCACTCCTCCACGGCGACTTTCGCGAGCGAGGTACCCAGGCAGTAGTGCGCACCGGCGCCGAAGTTCATCAGCCGGGGCGTGCCCGCACGCATGAACCGCTCGGGATCGAAGCGGTCCGGCGACGGCCACGCAGCGGCGTCACGGCATGCCGAGGCGATGCACAGCAGAACAATCGATCCCGCCGGGATGGTCGTGCCGTGTAGGTCAATCGGCTCGACGGCGGTGCGCGGAATGAGGGGGATGCTGGGCTCGAGGCGCATGGTCTCGGCGACCGCGCTGGCAAGCCGGACGTCGTCGCCCGCTACCCCGGCAAGGCGGTCGCGGTGCTGCAACGCCACCAGCAGGCTGCACGGTATCTGACTGCCCGTCGTGTCGTGGCCGGCGACAAGAAGATTCGCGATCATCGCCACGGTCTCGTCGCGGCTGAGCCAGTCACCGTCGGCCGCTGCGGTCAGCAAGGCGGTGATGAGATCGGGACGGGGATCTTCGGTTCGACGCTGCGCCAGCGCCTCGATATAGCGCTGCAACTCGACGATCGCTCGCGTCGCCCCCGCGATCTGGTCGGGTGTCATCACGTAGAAAACCGGGCTCAGGGCATCCGCCCATCGCGTGAATGCGCCGACATCGCCGTCCGGGACTCCGAGGAGGCGGCAGATTAACCGGGTTGCCAGCCCCGCGCAGGACGCCACCAGATCTCCCCCGTCCAGCGTTGCAGAAGCGATGGCGGCAGCGGCCATGCCCGCTGCGGTCGACCTCAGCCCCTCGACGGAGCGCGGCGTGAAGGCACGGGACACCAGCGACCGAAGGCGGCGATGGGAGTCACCCTCGGTGGTGAACATCAGCCTGCTGTACCAGTCGCGCAGTGGGCCGTCGCTGATACCCATGACGTCGAACAGGGCCAGCCCGATGCCCTTCAGCCGCTCGTCGCGGGCCAGTGTTTCAACGTCGCATTGACGCAACACCACCGTCGCGCCCGTGATCTCGTCGGTAGCCAACGGTCCCTGTCGCGCCGCCTCGGCGAGTACCTCGTGCATCCCTGTGGCGAAGCTACCGGTCAGGTCCACCATAGTTGTGGAACTCATACCTCACTTCCCTCCAATCGACTCACAGAGCATGGTGGTGTCGCAGAATCTGCCCGGCGCGCTCGCCGATGATGACACAGGGAGCCATCGTGTTCCCGGTGGTGACCCGAGGCATGATGGAGGCATCGGCAATCCGAAGGCCTTCGACGCCATACACTTTCAAGGAGCCATCGACCACTGACATGCTGTCCCGGCCCATCTTGGCCGTGCATGTCTGGTGGTGGTAAGTCGTGGCCTCGTTGCGGATAAAGCGCACGAGGTCCGCTTTGTTCAGGCTCCCCGGCATGACTTCGCGCTTGCTGAATCTACGAAGAGGCCCCGAATTGCCCAGTTCGCGACACAGTTCAAGACACGCGAGTGCGGCATCCAGGTCGTCGGGGTGCGACAGGAGATTGGCGTGGATTCGCACCGGGTCGTCCGGGTTCGGCCCGGTCAGACGAATCTGTCCGCGGCTTTTCGGGCGCACCACTGCGCCATACATGCTCCAGCCTGACTCCGGTAAGCCGAATCTCTCGGCGTTCTTCTCGCTCGAGAACGGAAACTCGAGTTGATAAGCCTGGAGGTCCGGAGTCCGTAAACCCGAGTCGCTTCGGGCGAAGACGGTCATTTCACCACCGCTGTTGCGCCAGGGTAGCGGGTCCCGGTACTCCCAGACGCATGAGAAGCCCGGGTGGTCCTGGAGGTTTCGGCCGACGCCTGGCAAATGCTGTACGACCCGAATACCGTGCGTTTGCAGTTCATTCTGGTCGCCGATTCCGGATTGCATGAGAACCTTGGGCGTGTGAATCGCTCCGAGCGAGAGAACCACCTCGGATTTCGCTTCGATCCGGTGCAACTTGCCGTCGAGTAGGAACTCGACGCCGGTGGCGCGCCCGCCGTCGAGCGCCACTTGAGTAACCAACGCGCTCGTCAGAACCGTCACATTCGGCCGGTCCATCACCGGGAACAGGTAGGTGCGAAAGACTGACTGCCGCAACCCGTTCCGGATACGCAGATCAACGATCGACGCGCCGCCTTCTCCTTCCATCAGATCACCGTTCTGACTTGTGAAGGTCGGAATGCCGAGGGAGGTTGCGGCTGCGAGTCCTGCATGCGCGAGCGGGCTGGCCTCTGTTGCGGGTTCGACGTATACCGGCCCACCCGTGCCTCGGCGTTCTGGATCGGGAACACCGTGCCAATCCTCGATCGCCCGATAGATGGACAGCACCGATTGATAGTTCCATTGCGGGTCCTTGGCCTCAGAGGCGAAGTAATTCCAGTCGTTTCTGTGGCCACGTGCCCACACCATGACATTGATGCTCGAACCGCCACCCAAGACCTTGCCCATCGAGTACGGGATGGCCCGCCCGTTCAAGTGGCAATTCGGTTCGGCGGTGAAGTTCCAGTCGCGCTCACTTCCCAGATTCGAAAGCCACATCTCGGGTTGCCTGATTTCTGGCCCGTCGTCGCAGCCACCGGCCTCTAGGACCAGCACGCTGACGTCGGGGTTTTCCGCCAGCCGGCGGGCCACCACGGAGCCGGATGAGCCCGAGCCACACACGATGAAGTCGTATTGCGGCTTCAGCCGGGTGGCAAGTCGCCTCTGATTGCGGTGCACGCGGTCCGCGAATACCGCTGCAAGAAAGCCTCTTTCATCTGACGCTGATGTCATTTCGTTTTCATCTCCTCGCACCGGCAAGACGGCTTATCGATGCTCGTCGAAACCGCTTGATTTGAGCCATGTTTCATGGCTACATCACCGGTGTGAGCGCTGGCTACGTCCGGCGGGGACGGGCGCGCTGCGCGGCTATCGCTCCACGTTTTCCGGCTAGAGCGCGTTAGTCGGCGCGAGCACGAAGAGTCTGGGCCGGCGTCTCGCCGAACTGGGCTCGGTAGGCCGCGGCGAACCGACCGAGGTGGCCGAGCCCCCAACGCTCGGCGATGGCCGCGACGGTGGTTTGCGAGGAATGCGCCGAACGCAGATCAGCATGCGCACGGCGGAGCCTGACCACACGGAGGTAAACCATCGGCGACATCCCGAGGTGCCGCCGGAAGGCTTCCTGCAGTGCCCGCACGCTGACGTTGCATTGCCGCGCCAACGTCGCGGTCGACAACGCCGACTGCGGTGCTCTTTCGATGATGTCCATCGCTTCGCGCACAGCTGCTGGTCTGGCGGGCCGCACCGCGGAGTCCAACTCGTCGCGGTGGGGATGGTTTGCCACCAGGAGGAGACCGTAGACAAGGCTCTCCGCCAGTCGGTCCAGAACGGCCCAGTGCCGCAGCGGGTTGTCCGCGCGCGCCAATTCGCGGTTGATCCAGAAAAGCTGACTCAGCCAGCTCCGGGTGGGGCCGTCAGTGAGCGGCAAGGTCGGGTCGAACGCGACGGCGTCCTCGATCCGGCGGCCCAGGAGAGTCTCAAGCGCAGTGTCGACAACCAGTCGATCAATATTGACCCCCAGATGACGACTGCCGCCGGGCCATCGGGTCACCGCCATGTCGGCATTGGGGCGGTATACCGACGCGGTCATCGGAGATGACACCAGCTCCTGCCCAAGTTGGTGCGACTGGAGCCAACCCTGAATCGGAATGTGTATGTAGTAGCTGTCGCGGCCCTCCGCGAAAGCGAGCGACACGTCGGTGTCGTAGGTGAGGTCGGCCAGCGTGATCGATCCGGCCTGCACGAGTCGTTGGGTGAAGCCGAAACCCTTCGACGGACCGAGCAGGCGAAGTTTGTGGGGATGGAACGCCGATTCACAAAGATGGATCGCGTGCTCCGGTGACCGGGTGCGAAAGGTGGTCGATCCGTCGCCATCGGAAGCTACCCCTGCCATCGTTCCTCTCTCGTTCGACAAACCGCTCCTCTGCAAGTACGGCCGAGCACGGCCGGCAGTTCACTGCGTCGTTGTCAGCCGGCGAACCCGCAATTTGGGCACCGCGGCGCACCACCCGGAAGGCCTGTGAGCGGCACAAGCGCTAACGTCGGGGGCATGGCACGAATCGTCGTGATCGGCGGCCACGGCAAGGTCGCGCTGCAGCTGGCCCGCATCCTGACCGACCGCGGCGACGAGGTGAGTTCAGTCTTCCGCAACCCCGACCACGCCGACGACGTCGCGGCCACCGGTGCCGAGCCCGTGGTGGCGGACATCGAGCGGCTCGACACCGACGCCCTGGCCGGCCTGCTGGCCGGGCACGACGCGGTGGTCTTCTCGGCGGGAGCGGGCGGCGGCAATCCGGCGCGCACCTACGCCGTCGATCGCGACGCCGCGATTCGGGTGATCGATGCCGCCGCGAGGGCGGGCGTCAAGCGATTCGTCATGGTCTCCTACTTCGGCGCGGGGCCGGACCACGGTGTACCGCAGGAGAATTCGTTCTACCACTACGCGCAGGCCAAGGCGGCCGCGGATGCCCGGCTACGGGCCAGCAATCTTCAGTGGACCGTCCTGGGGCCGGGGCGGCTCACGCTCGAACCGGCCACCGGCCGCATCGCGCTGGGGCAGGGCAAGGGGGAGGTGTCGCGGGCCGATGTCGCGCTGGTGGTGGCCGCCGCGCTCGCGGACGACTCGACCGTCGGCCGAACGATCGACTTCAACAACGGCGAGACGCCGATCGCCGAAGCGCTCGCAAGCCAGCCCGGGCCACCGGGGTAAACTCCGCTACGCAGCTGGTCTGCCGTCGCCGCGAGGCGACGGCATCGAGCGGAGCACGTTAGTAACGCTTCGCGAGAGGGAACCCGGTGTGAGTCCGGGACTGTCCCGCAGCGGTATGCAGGAACGACCGCCGTCACCAAGCACTGGTCTCAGCAAGACTGGGAAGCGACGGCCAGTAGGAACACCGACAGGTGTGCGCCTGCGAGTCCGAAGACCTGCCAGCCGTGCCGGGCGCGCCGCGTCCGGCGGCTCACCGCCTCGTGGAATGGGCGTTCGGCTGAAGGCGTTGCGGTGTGCGGAAGGTGCACCGCGGCGGATCGGCTGCGCGTCCTCTGGCGGTGACCACCCCGCTGATCGATAGGACCACATCGTGACCGTTCAACCATTCACCGCCACCGTCATCGGCTCTCCGCGCATCGGGCCGAAGCGCGAACTCAAGCGCGCCACCGAGGGCTACTGGGCCGGACGAACCAGCCGGGCCGAACTCGAAAACGTCGCCGCCACCTTGCGCCGCGACATGTGGAAAGGTTTGGCCGATGCCGGCCTGGACTCGGTTCCGGTGAACACTTTTTCCTACTACGACCAGATGCTGGACACGGCCGTGATGCTGGGGGCGCTGCCCGCCCGTGCCGCACGGGTGTCCGACGATCTGGACCGGTACTTCGCCGCCGCGCGCGGCAACTCCGACGTCGCGCCCCTGGAGATGACCAAGTGGTTCGACACCAATTACCACTACCTGGTGCCCGAGATCGAGCCCGCGACCACCTTTTCGCTGAACCCGGACAAGGTGCTGTCCGAGCTGAAAGAGGCGCTCAGTCAAGGGATTCCGGCCCGTCCGGTGGTGATCGGACCGATCACGTTCCTGCTGTTGAGCAAGGGCGTCAAAGGCTCGGCCGCCCCCATCGAGCGGCTCGAGGAGCTGGTGGGAATCTATGCGGAACTGTTGTCCCTGCTCGCCGACAACGGCGCGCGGTGGGTGCAGTTCGACGAGCCGGCGCTGGTCACCGACATCTCCCCCGATGCTCCCGCGCTGGCCGAGGCCACGTACAACGCGCTGGGCAACGTCGCGAACCGGCCCGCAATCTTTGTCGCGACCTACTTCGGTGACCCCGGCGCCGCCCTGGCCGGGCTGGCCCGCACCCCGGTCGAGGCGATCGGCGTCGACCTGGTTTACGGCACCGGCACGGGGGTGGCGGGCATACCCGAATTGTCCGGCAAGACCCTGGTGGCCGGTGTCGTCGACGGACGCAACATCTGGCGCACCGATCTGGAGGCGGCACTCGGCAAGCTGTCCCACTTGCTGGGTTCGGCTGCCGCGGTGGCGGTTTCGACCTCATGCTCGACGATGCACGTCCCCTACTCGCTGGAGCCCGAAACCGGACTCGACGACGCGTTGCGCAGCTGGCTGGCCTTCGGGCAGGAGAAGGTCGCCGAGGTGGTGACGCTCGCGCGCGCACTGCGCAGCGACCTCGGAGGACGCGACGCCGTCGCCGACGAGATCGCGGCGTCCACTGCCGCGGTGGCCTCGCGTCGGAGCGATCCGCGGCTGCACAACGATCGGGTACGCGCCCGCATCGACGCGATCGTCGCGTCGGGCACCCACCGGGGTGCGGCGGCAGCGCGCCGCGCCAGCCAGGATGAGCGGCTACATCTGCCGCCGCTGCCCACGACCACCATCGGCTCCTACCCACAGACCGCCGTGATCCGCAAGGCGCGCGCCGCGCTGCGGGCCGGCGAGATCGACCAGGCGGAGTACGAGGAACGGATGCGCAAGGAGATCGCCGACGTCGTCAAGCTGCAGGAGGAGCTCGGGCTCGACGTGCTCGTGCACGGTGAGCCGGAGCGCAACGACATGGTGCAGTACTTCGCCGAACAGCTGGAGGGCTTCTTCGCGACGCAGAACGGCTGGGTGCAGTCGTACGGCAGCCGCTGCGTGCGCCCACCGATCCTGTACGGCGACGTCATCCGCACCCACCCGATGACCGTCGAGTGGATCACCTACGCCCAGTCGCTGACCGACAAACCGGTGAAGGGCATGCTGACCGGCCCGGTCACGATCCTGGCGTGGTCGTTCGTCCGCGACGACCAGCCGCTGGCCGACACCGCCAACCAGGTGGCGCTGGCCATCCGTGACGAGACGGTGGACCTGCAATCCGCCGGCATCGCGGTGATCCAGGTCGACGAGCCGGCGCTGCGGGAGCTGCTGCCGCTGCGCCGCGCCCAGCAGGAGGAGTATTTGCGTTGGGCCGTAGGGTCTTTCCGGTTGGCCACCTCCGGGGTCGCGGACTCCACGCAGATCCACACCCACCTGTGCTATTCCGAGTTCGGTGAGGTGATCGGGGCCATCGCCGACCTGGACGCCGACGTGACGTCCATCGAGGCGGCACGCTCGCACATGGAGGTGCTGGACGACCTGAACGCGGCCGGCTTCTCCAACAGCGTCGGCCCGGGCGTCTACGACATCCACTCGCCGCGGGTGCCGAGCACGCAGGAGATGGCGGAGTCGTTGCGCGCGGCCCTGCGCGCAGTGCCGGCGCAACGGCTGTGGGTCAATCCCGACTGCGGGCTGAAGACCCGCAACCCCGACGAGGTGACGGCGTCGCTGAAGAACATGGTTGCCGCGGCGCAGGAGGTCCGGGCCGGGGCCTAGGGTCCTCACCCCATCTGGTCCGCGAGCGTAACGCCACTGCGATATCCGGCTCGATTTTTCGCAGTGGCGTTACGCTCGGCGCAACCCCTATTCCGAAAGCACCTGCACGGGAACGTCGTCGGCCCACGGCTGCCGCGTCACCATGTCCGCGACCCGGACGATGCCGCGCTCGAACTCACCAGTCGCCGCGTCAACCAGCCGGTAGGCCTGGGTCTGCTTGTGGATGGGCTGGGCGTCGAGCAGGACCACTCGCACCTCGCCCGGCTCGAAGTGGCAGCGTTCCTGCAGCGCGGCGATCAACTGCTCGTTGTGCATGTGGCCGTCCCCGAAATTCCAGCCGATGGCGGTGCTGCAGATGCGCTCGCCGTCGATGAGGATGTAGTCGTCCTCGTTCTGGCCCGCCATCGCGCGGTGCGCCAGGGTGAACAACGCGCGGCCGTGAGTGTTGAACCCGCGGAACGCATATCCCATGTAGAGCGGGATCTGGGCGGCCTCCGGGCTGCCGTAGAACCGCTCCAGCTGGGCCTGCGGCATGCTCGCGATCGCCACGATGCCCCGGGTGATCTTGTCGTTGCCCGACGGCTTGATGCACCACAGCGTGGTGTCCCAGTTCCCGGCGTAATACCGCATTCCCGGCAGGAACGAGATCTTGCGCGGGAACAGGTTGCCCAGCACCACGATTCCCGCGATGACGACGAACAGTATCGCCACCGCCACGGGGTGTCTCAGGTCGCGCAGGCCTAGGCGGGCGTGCGCGACGAACAGCGCGAGCACGCCGTAGATCATGAAGACGTTCCACTCCAGCGGCACGCCCATCGGGATCGAGAGCAGGATTCCCAGGTGGAAGCAGACCATCACGATGGCGGCCACCGTGATGGGCCAGCCGCTGTGGCAGAAGAACAACGGCAGCGGCACCAGCATCTCGATGGCGGTGCTCAGGTGCGCCAGCCATCGCGACAGCCGCCCGGGCCGCAGATCGTCGGGAAATTTCTCGAAGAACTGCCGCTTCAGCCATCGGGGCCGCACCAACGGGTTGTTGGACATCATCGTGGAGATCACGAACGGGAAGTGCTTGTTGAGCTTCGACGTCGCGGCGCCCATCCAGATGACCAGGAACACCACCTTGGACGCGACGATCATGTCGACGCCCCCGAACAGGAAGGTCACCGCCATGGTCGCGTAGACCTCACCGCGGGCGGCCAGGAAAATGACTTTGTCGCGCAGCCCCAGCACGCCCAGCAGCAGCAGGATCAGCACGATCTTCCAGGTCGGCAGCAGCCCGACCGTCGTGCCCAGCTCGGGTATCGGCCCAGTGCCGTCGGCGAACAGCGCGCTCAGCGTCACCAGCAGGAACAGCGCGTACAACGCGACATCGATCGGCTTGCGCTTGGTTCCCCTGGTCAGCGGGACCCGGTCGGGCCACGGTGGCAGGCGGATGGTGCCGAACCGCATCCAGTACAGGATCGAGCCCATGGGCGGGAAGAACCGGTTGTTCAGCGGCCCGAACCCGCAGCCCAGACCGATCACCTCGAACAGCATCGTGTAGAGCACGACCTTCTCGAAGGCGATGGGCTCCGACCACCACGAGGCGACGTTGGTGAAGCCGCCGAACCCTCTGGTCGCCGAGGCGAACAACCAGGCGCCGAGGATGTAGAGCAGGATCTTGAGGACGTAGAACAGGTGCAGCGCGACCGGCGTGCCGAAGCCCACCTCGGCCCAGTGCTTGGCCATCGGCCGGATCTTTTCGCTTCGGGTGCCCGTGTTCCACTCGGCCATGTCGAGCTGCGGCAGCTCGGGCTTGAGAAATCCCATGGTGGTCAGATTAGAACGCGCTCTGGGCGGGCGGGACCCAAGCCGCGCAATGAACCTTTGCCTGCTACTCGGGCGCCGGATAGCGTGGAGGCGGGTCGGCATGGCATGAGGAGACGCCACCATGAGCAGACTTCGAATCCTCGGCTCGGCGGCGGTGCTGGCCGGCGTCGCCGCCGTCTCACCGGTCGCCCGGGCCGACGCGCCCGCGCCGGGCGACGCGTGCACGGTGCTGCACGCGACCGCCCAGGACGCCAACAACAGGACGATGTGGTGCAACCCCACGATGACCGGCGCCCACGAACTGGTGTGGCAATACGGCGGGCCGGGCTATGCAGCCCAGGGCTTCAGTGTGCGCTGAGGGCGAGAAATCCGCACAATTCCCGCCTTGGTTGCACACTCAAAGCCGTGAGTGCACAACCGATTTCACTCACCGAGGATTCCCGGGCCGATCACCGGCGCCCGTTCGAGCGCCCGCGGATCGACCCGCACGTTGAGCGCGTCCAGGTCGCCGGCTCGGAGATCGGCCAGCGCATCAACGGTGGAGAGAAACCGTTGCCGCTCAGCCGGTTCCACCACGTCGCCGGCGAGCTCGGTGAACTTCTGCACGTACTGCGGGCGCCGGAACGGCCGCGCGCCCAACGGGTGGGCGTCCGCCACGGCCAGCTCGTCGACGATCACTTCACCGCTCTTCAGGGTGACCTCGGCGCGCGCCCCGAACGCCCTCGCGGCCGGGTCCGCCGCGTGATAGCGGCGGGTCCACTCCGGGTCCTCGACGGTGGAGACCTTGCGCCACAGTCGGATGGTGTCGGGCCGGTGGGCCCGCTCCGCAGCGTAGGAGCGTTCGTGGTGCCAGCTGCCGTCCTGTAGCGCGACGGCGAAGATGTACGGCAGCGAGTGGTCGAGCGTTTCCCGTGACGCGTCGGGGTCGAACTTCTGCGGATCCCCCGATCCCGTTCCGATCACGACGTGGGTGTGGTGGCTGGTGTGCAGCACTATCGTGGCCACCTCGTCGAGGTCACCGACGCGTGCACGCAGCCGCCGCGCCAGGTCGATCGGCGCCTGGCTCTGATACTCCGCCGAGTGCTCCTTGGTGTAGCTGTCCAGGATGGCGCGCTTGGGCTCGCCGGGAGCGGGCAGCGGCACACGGTATTCGCGCTCGGGTCCGCCCAGCAGCCAGGCGATCACCCCGTCCTCCCCTTCCCAGATGGGCGCCGGCGATCCCTCACCGCGCATCGCGCGGTCCACGGCCTCGATGGCGACCTTGCCCGCGTGCGCGGGGGCGAACGCCTTCCAGCTGGAGATCAGGCCCTTGCGGGATTGGCGGGTGCTGGTGGTGAGGTGCAGCGCCTGCCCGACCGCCTGATAGATCGTCTCGGTGTCCAGCCGCAGCATGGTTCCGATTCCGGCGGCCACGGACGGGCCCAGATGTGCGACGTGGTCAATCTTGTGCTCATGCAGGCAGATTCCGCGCGACAGGTCGATCTGGATTTCGTAGGCGGTGGCCAGGCCGCGGATCAGGTCGGCGCCTCCCAGCCGCAGCTGCTGGGCGACCGCGACCAGCGGGGGGATGTTGTCGCCGGGGTGGGAGTACTCGGCGGCCAAAAACGTGTCGTGGAAGTCGAGTTCGCGCACCGCGACGCCGTTGGCCCAGGCGGCCCACTCGGCCGAGTAGGCTCCGTCGACGCCGAAAACCCTGGCCCCCCGGGACGCGGGATGGGCCAGCGCCTGCTGCCGCGCCACGGTGACCGGCCGGCGCAGCACGGCGGCCGCACTGACCGCCGCGTTGTCGATGATCCGATTCGCCACCATCTCCG
The DNA here is from genome assembly GCF_001668695.1 of Mycobacterium sp. E2497. Lineage (NCBI taxonomy): Bacteria > Bacillati > Actinomycetota > Actinomycetes > Mycobacteriales > Mycobacteriaceae > Mycobacterium > Mycobacterium sp. E2497. The sequence continues at coordinate 12,785 of NZ_LZKD01000286.1, read as the reverse complement.
CGGTCTCGGGCTCGACGGCGACCGGGTCGACGGCGACGGCGGCGATCTTCGCCGCCAGGTGTTGGGCGCGCGGGAAGTCGTCGGAGCTGCGCCGCGTCCGCACCGTATGCATCAACACAAACCCGAACCTTATGGGTGGCGAGAACGCGTCTGGAAATCTCCGTTAACCCACCGACACCCGCGCCGGGCAAGGTGTAGTTTGCTGCTGAGGCGGTGCCTAGGTTGAGGAGCCAGCCATGTCAGAGGTCGATTATTGCGTGGTCGGAGCGGGATTCGCGGGATTGACGGCCGCCCTGCGGTTGAAACAGTCGGGCCATTCGGTGGCCTTGCTGGAGGCGCGTGAGAGGGTCGGCGGCCGCACCTTCACCGAGTACCTGCCCGACGGCACATGGATCGATCGCGGCGGCGCGTGGATAGGGCCGGGACAGGACCGCATCTACGCGCTGATGGACGAGTTCGGGGTGTCCGAGTACAAACAGCACCACGACGGCGACGCCATGATGATCGTCGACGGCAAGAAGCACCGCTACGGGGGCACCATTCCGTGGACGATGAGCCCGTGGGCGGTCGCCAACCTCGGTGTGGGCCTGATGTCGATCGAAAACATGGCCAAATCCCTTCCGCGCGAGGCACCTTGGGACGCCAAGCAGGCCGACGAGTGGGATCGCATCAGTGTGGGGGAATGGATCGAGCAGAACACGATGTCCAAGGCGGCCCGCGAGATGCTGGACATGGCGCTGGCCGGCACCTACACCTCGGCGGGATCGGAGACGTCGCTGCTGTGGTGCCTCGCGCAGATGGGCTCCGGCGGCGGCCCCACCTTCGTCATCTCCGGCAAAGGCGGCGCCCAGGACGCCCGCCCGGTCGGCGGCATGGGCGCCATCTACGGTCGCATCGGGGCCGAACTGGGCGACTCTCTGCACCTTTCGCAGCCGGTGCGGCAGATTGCGCAGGACGCCGACGGCGTCACGGTCAGCGCGGCCGACCTGACGGTGCGCACACGGCGGGTCATCGTGGCCATTCCGCTGGCGATCGCCTCCTCGATCGTCTACGAGCCGATGCTGCCGGTGGATCGGACGATGCTGCACCAGCGCATGCCCAGCGGCGCGGTCATCAAGACGTCGATCGTCTACGACGAGCCGTTCTGGCGCGCCGACGGGCTGTCGGGTCAGTCGGCCGCACCAGGATCACCGGCCACCCTGACCATCGACGCCTGCACCGACACCGGCGACCCCGGCGTCATGTGCGTCATCACCGAAGGGCCCGCGGCGCGTCGGTTGACGAAGCTCAACGAAGCCGAGCGTAAGGCGACGCTCGTCGGCGAGTTGGTCGACCGGTTCGGCGAGAAGGCCCGAACGCCGCGGGAGTACCACGAACAGAACTGGACGACCGAGCGCTATTCCGGCGGCGGGATGATCGGCCACGCCCCCACCGGCGTGCTGACCGAATTCGGCTACACCCTGCGCGAGCCGTGTGGTCGCGTCCACTGGGCCGGGACGGAGAGCTCGGCCGTCATGTGCGGGTGGATCGACGGCGCGATCCGCTCCGGCGAGCGCGCCGCGATGGAAGTCCGCGAAGCCGAGACCGCCGCGGTCACCTAGCCGGGCCAAATCTCTTGCGCCAAGCGGTCAGCCGCTGACCATAAGTTTGGAGGTAATGTCGCACTGGCCGGCAGACCGGCAGCACCGCCGTGAAGGAGACGCCGTGGGCCTGTTCAGGAAGAACACTCACCCCGCGCAAGCTGCCGGTGAGGCCAAGGTCTACTACTCCACCCCTTTTGGCAACACAAAGGACGGCAACCAAAAGCTGTTTCTCCTCGGACGCGGCGAAATGCAGTTCTTTCCGGTCTTCCGCAGCAAGGAGTCGCTCATCGCCTTCTACGAAAAAATGAATCGCGCGGCCTACATGATTCTCGAGGGTGACGTACAGCGAGTCCTCGAAACTACTCGCTCGATCGAGCTGATGAAGGACGTGGGCATTGTCATCGAGCCTTTCGGCGCAAATCCTGTTGAGATCATGCCCAACTCATGACGGGCGTCGGCTGAAGAACGGACGAAAGGAAACCGGGTGCGCGCCAGGGCAATCGATGTAGTGGGCGTCGTAGCTGCCACAGCGTCCGCAGCATTGACGCTTCTGCCATGGGTCGATGTGAGCCCGTTGGGCTTGCCCGTTCGCTGGGACGGTCTGGGCATCTACATCGGCGAGTATGGCGAACACTATGGCGGTCTGTTCAGCGGCCTGATCAACGGAACGCCGGGCTGGGTCCTGCTGATCGCCTCGATCGCCGCCGGCGGCGCGCTGCTTGGCGCGAGCGGGGTGCGGGTGCTCGGACTCGTCGCGTGCGGATGCGCGGTCGTCGCATTCGGCAGCGCTGTCTTGTGTTTGGTGTATCCCGCGGTACTGGCCGGCGATGCCAAGCAAGAACTGGGCATATCGCTGGTCCCGGACCGAGAAGTGCTGAACACCTCGGCGTTGGTCGCCGAAGCCGTGTCCACTGGCGTGCTGGTGGTGTGCGCCGTGCTCAGCGTCGCCCGGAGACGACCCGTAGCTAACCGGCCTGCTTAGCGGGCGGCCGGTAGAAGATCACCAGCTGGCCGATCGCGCCGGCGAGGCCGAGCACGACCGAGATCAGCAGGCCGTGCCAGCCGTCCATCCAGTTGTGGCCGAAGACCACGTAATCCAGGCTGAGCTTGCCGGCGCCCAGGGTGGCGACGGCGACGGCGCTGACCGCCAGGACCAGGTTGTACTCCCAGCCTTCCTTGACGATGAAGAAGCCGTTGGCCCGGTGCACGGTCCAGGCCGCGACCAGCATCAACGACACGAATCCCGCCGCGGGGATCGGTGTGAGCAGGCCGGCGGCCAAGCCCAGCCCTGCGGCCATCTCGGTGGTGGCGGCCACGGTGGCGTGAAACTTGCCGGGCTTCATGCCGATGCTTTCGAACCAGCGCGCGGTGCCGGGGATGCGGCCGCCGCCGAAGAATTTGTTGTAACCATGCGCGGCCAACGTCACGCCCAACACCAGCCGCAGAATCAGTAGCCCGACGTCGTAGGGAGTCATACCTGCAAACCTAGATCATGGGGCGGAGGGCATAACAGGAGCGGCGCGCAGCTAACTGCGCAGATTCGTGTGGGAACATTGCGGGCGTTCCGACGTTGGCCGATCAGCAGCAGATCACAAGGGGGTGCACCACGGCGCGTATCGCACGAGGCAGCGGCGCCCCCCACGGCGCGTCTGGGGCCGCTTCTGACGCGCAATCCGTGGTGTTACTCGACGGCACAGCAAGTCACCCCCGGGAGTTGCTGGGCAACAAGGGCCACGGCATCGAGATGATGCGCCGGCACGGTCTGCCGGTGCCACCCGCATTCTGCATCACCACCGAGGTGGGCCTGCGCTATTTGGCCGATCCGCGGGCGGCAATGGACTCAATCTGGGACGACGTGCTCGACCGGATGAGCTGGCTGGAGGCACAAACCTCACGCACGTTCGGCCGGGGCCCACGCCCCTTGCTGGTCAGCGTGCGGTCGGGGGCCACCCAATCGATGCCGGGCATGATGGACACGATCCTGGACCTCGGCATGAACGACGACGTCGAGCGCGCGCTGACCGCCGCCGGTGCCGCCGCCTTCGCCCACGACACCCGCCGGCGGTTCGAAAGCATGTACCGGCGCATCGTCGGCCTGAACGAACACCAAGACGAACACCAAGCGGCGCCCGCCGATCCCTACGCGCAGCTACGCGCCGGCATCGAGGCGGTGTTCGCCTCGTGGAACTCGCCCCGCGCGGTCGCCTACCGCGCCCACTCCGGCGCCGACGACCGCAGCGGCACCGCGGTCGTCGTCCAAGCGATGGTGTTCGGCAACAGCGGCCCCAACTCCGGTGCGGGAGTTCTTATTTCGCGCAGCCCCATCACCGGTGACAACGCGCCCTTCGGCGAATGGCTGCCCGGCGGGCAGGGCGATGACGTGGTCTCGGGTTCGGTGGACGTCGAGCCGATCACCGCCCTGCGCGACGAGCAGCCGGCCGTGTACGACGAATTGATGGACGCCGCGCGCAGGTTGGAGCGACTCGGCTCCGACGTCCAAGAGATCGAGTTCACCGTCGAGCAGGGCAAGCTGTGGCTGCTGCAGACACGGGACGCGGAGCGCTCGGCGCAGGCCGCGGTCCGACTGGCGCTGCAGCTACGCCACGAGGGACTCATCGACGACGCCGAGACGCTGCGCCGGGTGACCCCCACCCACGTGCGGACGCTGCTGCAGCCCGCCCTGCAGCCCGAAATGCGTTTCGCCGCACGGCTCTTGGCCAAGGGGTTACCGGCCTGCCCGGGGGTCGCGTCGGGCAAGGCATACACCGACGTCGACGAGGCACTCGATGCCGCGGAACGCGGCGAGCCGGTGATCCTGGTCCGCGACCACACCAGGCCGGAGGACGTGTCGGGGATGCTGGCCGCGCAGGGCATCGTCACCGAGGTCGGCGGCGCCGCCAGCCACGCCGCGGTGGTCAGTCGCGAACTCGGACGGGTGGCCGTGGTGGGTTGCGGCCAGGGTGTCGCCGCGTCGCTGGTCGGCAGGCTGATCACCGTCGACGGCGCCGAAGGCGAAGTGCGCGAGGGCATTCTGAGCCTGTCCGCATGGTCGGAAAGCGACACACCCGAACTGCGGGAGCTGGCCGACATCGCGCGGCGACTCAGCCCGCTGCGCGCCCACACCTCCGGTGACCACCCGCGGCTGGGCGACACCACGCCGGCCGCCGTCGCGATGGCCATGAACGACGGGCACACCGACGTCGTCTCCGCCACCCCGCTGATCGTCATGCTGACCGCGCTGCGCCTGGCGAGCGGGACCACCTCATGACCGAATTGGCCGTGCTGCAGGCGGTTCGGCTGAAAGGCCGGGTGCGCCCCGCCGACCTGGCCGCGACATTGGACGCCGAGCTCGCCCAAGTGACGGCGGTCGTCGAACGGCTCACCGCGGCGGGCCTGCTCGCCGACGGCGCGACGGTGCGGATCACCCCTAGCGGGCGGGACAGGCTCGCATCGCTGCTCGACGAGGAACGCCGGCACGCGGACCACTCCGCGCTCGCAGCCGCCTACGCCGACTTTCGCCCGGTCAACGCCGATTTCAAGGCGGTGGTCACGGATTGGCAGCTCAAGGGCGGCCCGGGTGGTAGCCCCAACGCGCACGACGACGCGGAATACGACGCGGCAGTGCTGGCCCGGCTCGACGATGTGCACGCGCGGGTGCTGCCGATCATCGATGCGGCCGCGGCCCAGCTGCCGCGGCTGGCCGCCTACTCGGCGAAACTGGCTGCGGCGCTGGGGAAAGCGCACGCCGGCGAGACGGCCTGGCTGACCCGGCCGCTCATCGACTCCTACCACACGGTGTGGTTCGAACTGCACGAGGAGCTGATCTCCGCCGTGGGCCTGACGCGGGAGGAAGCGGCCAGATCCGGCGACGCGCAATAGCTACAGCGCCGCGTCCAGGAGCCGCAGGTAGGCGTCGACGTCGGTAACGGCCGACTCCGCCGCGTGCACGCTGATCGCGATGGTGTCGCCGATGCCGTGCACGCCGTGCGTCAGCCCCATTACCGGCGACAGCGCCGGGTAGCCGGCCGTCAGGACCACCCGGGCGCCCCCGAAGGCCAGGTCGGCCGGTCCGCGGTGAACGCTGGACACCACCGTGTTGCCGGACACCTGCGACGGACGGATGTCGGCGTCGAACTGTGCTATGCCCCAACGCAATAGTGGTGCGGGCACGGCCGCGAAAGCCCGGTCGGCGTAACGCGTCGCCGGATGAGCGAAGCGACGCCGGCCATTGGCCAGCTCCGCGGCGATCCGCTCGGCGCGGGCATCCGATCCCAGCTTCGGGTACAGCCCGACGACGACGTTGCCGAAGTGGTTGTGTGCATGCGGTACACCGGGTTTGGCCATGGGGACCTCGGCGCCCAGCGTATCGGCGACATCGCCCAGCAGGTTGGACAGCGCGGTGGACACCGCGCTCAGCACGCCCACGGTGACCGTGGGGCCGCGCAGCTGATCGCGACGTCGCACCAGCGTGCGCACCGAGCGGGCCGCCCCGGGACGCGTGTTCGTCGGCAGCAGGGGTCGAGGACCGGGCCCGGGGGCCAGGAGCCCGGCACGGGTGTCGCGCTGGAGCTCGCGGTGGGCTCGGGCCGCCTGGGCCGCTCGCCACGGCAAGAATCCGCTCCGCAGCCGTCGGACCGCGGGCACGGGAGCGGGCCGACCGAACAGCCAGGCCGCCAACGCCGACGCCCGCGCCCCGTCGGCCAGCGCGTGCGCGACCTGCATGACCGTCACGCTGCCCGGGCCGGTCACGCCGGGGATGCCCAGCACCGGGGTGAAGACGTGCACCCGCCAGGGTGTGCGGTGCACGTTGAGCTGGTCGTCGGCGAGCGCGACGACCGCCGCCAGGCAGCCGGCCCAGGTCTGGTCGTCGAGGTCGTGGCGGACCACCCGCTCCGGTGTAACGGTCGCCGGCACCCACTTCGGGTAGGTCAGCGGGTTTCCGTCGCGCACCCGCGTCGTCAGCGCCGGGCAGGCGCGCGCCCGGCCGCAGAGGTGCTCGACGGCGGCAAGGTAGTCCGCGGGTTCGCCGTCGAAGGCGTACAGCAAGAACTCGTCGCTGGGGATCTTGGCCGACATCCAATAGAACTGCGCATCGACGGCGGCCATCCGCTGCGCGGGCATTCAGCCGGGCGAGCCGATGAACCCGAGCACCAGGTCGGCGACCTTGTCGGGCTGTTCGAGCTGCAGGAAGTGTCCCGCGTGTTCGACGATGGCCACCTCGCTGCCCGGCGGCAACACCTTCTCCGCCCAGCGGGCGAAAGCCGGTGTCATGCAGCCGTCGTCGCGGCCATGCAGGTACAGGCACGGCCACACGGGCTCTTGGGTCCACAGCTCGTTCAGCTCGGCATACTGCGCGGGCGGCCGGGTGTTGCGGATCGTGGCGCGGTAGGGGCCCAGCGCCGCCCGCCAGCTCTCCGGCGTCCCGATCGCGGCGTCGACGTGGCGCAGGTCCTCGTCGGCGCGGTACCCCGGCGACCACCGCCGCCACAGCAGCGGCAGCACCCAGGACGCGGAATGCTCTGGCAGCCAGGGCAATTGGAAGTACATGATGTACCAGCTGCGCAGCAGTTGACGCGCCAGGTGCGCGGCCAGTCGACCCCGCTCGGCGGCGCCGGCCTTGCGACGGAAGGACGCCGAGGGCGGCACCGACATGATCACCGCCTTGGTGAACGGACTGTCGGGCATGGCGGCCAGACCGGTGGTGGCGATCGCCCCCCAGTCGTGGCCGATCACCACGTCACGGTCGGTGCCGCCCGCCGCCGAGCGCGCCCGCAGTGCGTCGTCCATCATCGCGCCGACGTGGTAGCTGCCGTCGGAGGGAATGGACGACGGCGCGTACCCGCGCATGAAGGGCGCCACCACCCGCCAGCCCGCCCCGACGAGCGGCGGGGCGATCTTGCGAAATCCGTAGGGGGTGTCCGGGAAGCCGTGCAGGCACAAGGCGATGGGGGCATCGCGTGGCCCCCAGGTGAGTGCCTTCAGGTTCCCAGCCGGGCTGGGCACGTCGATCCAGCCTGGTTCACCCATATTGACTCCCTGCTCGGCGCGTCCGCAGGGACCAACCTAACGCGTGCGGGTCGAATACGCACCGACCACATGCCACAAGCGGTCAAATTGCCAATGCGGCAGGGGGTTTCGCTATACCTGGGCGGCGGCTCGGTCCAGGTCGTCGATGACGATCTTTCGCATGCCATACATCGCCTGAGTGGCCGCCGCGGCGCGGGCCCGATCGGGATCTCCGATCAACTCGTAGAGCCGGTCCGGGATGATCTGCCAGCTCAGGCCGAAGCGGTCTTTGCACCAGCCGCACTGCGACTCCTCGCCGCCATCGGTCAACCGGTCCCAGTAGTAGTCGACCTCGTCCTGATCCTTGCAGTGGATGGTGAAGGACACCGCCTCGTCGAACCGGAAGTGCGGGCCGCCGTTGATGCCGATGAAGCGGGTGCCGTCGAGAACGAAACTGCCGGACAGGACGGTGCCCGGTTCGCCGGGACCGGCCTCCGTGGTCAGGTTGAAGCCCTCTATGTGCGAGTTGGGGAAGATCGAGGTGTAGAACCTCGCCGCCTCCTCCAAGTCGTGGTCGAACCACAACGACGGGGTGATCGATGGCATTGGCCGCGGCCTCCTTGTTTCACTCGTGGTGTTGTCACCGGATAGACCCCGGCGGAGCCGGAAACTCACCGCGCCGTCGACCCGGCGAAAGGTGCATATACGCGCTATGTAACGTCAGGTCGCATGAGCACCGTCACCAGCAGCCCCGAGACGGTCGAGTTTTCCGGCGCAGGCGGGATCACCCTGGTCGCCGACGAATGGAATCGCGGGACCGACGGCGCGGGCCGGCCCAGCGTCCTGATGCTGCACGGCGGCGGGCAGAACCGCCATTCCTGGAAGAACACCGGCCAAACCCTCGCCGACGAGGGCCTGCACGTCGTGGCGCTCGACAGCCGCGGGCACGGCGACAGCGACCGCGCGCCCAACGCCGACTACGACGTCGAGACCCTCACGGCCGACGTCCTGCGGGTGATCGAGGCGATCGGGCGGCCGGTGATGATCATCGGCGCGAGCATGGGCGGACTGACCGGCATCCTCGCCGCCCACCGGGCGGGGCCGGCGGTGGTGACCCGACTGGTCCTCGTCGACGTGGTGCCCCGATTCGAGAAGGGCGGCAGCGCCCGCATCCGCGATTTCATGATCAGCGGCCTCGACGGGTTCGACTCGCTGGAGGAGGCCGCCGACGCGGTGGCCGCTTATCTTCCGTACCGGGACAAGCCGCGCAGCCCCGAGGGGCTGAAGAAGAACCTGCGCCTGCGCGACGGCCGCTGGTACTGGCACTGGGACCCGGCGTTCATGACCAAGCCCGGGGACGATCCCGAACTGCGCACGGAGAAGTTCGAACAGGCCGCCAAGAACCTGTCGATTCCCGTGCTGTTGATCCGCGGAAAGCTCTCCGACGTCGTCAGCCCCGAAGGAGTTCGGCACTTCCTGGCCAGCGTTCCGCGCGCGGAGTTCGTGGAGCTGCCCAAAGCCGGGCACACCGCGGCCGGCGACGACAACGACGCGTTCAGCGACGCCGTGGTCAAGTTCGTCAAACGCCACTGAATCAGCCGCCACAGTCAGTGGCGGTACCGGTCTAGTTCGCCGGCTTCTCGGCGTGCCCGCCGAACTGCTTGCGCATCGCCGACAGCGCCTTGTTGGCGAAGTCGTCGAGTGAACGCGACGCGAAACGGGACTGCAGCGCGGTCGTCAGCACCGGCGACGGGACGCCCTCGTCGATCGCCGCGATGGCGGTCCAGCGACCCTCCCCCGAGTCCGACACCCGTCCGGAGAACTCCTTGAGGTCGGGCGAGTCGTGCAGCGCGATCGCGGTCAGGTCGAGCAGCCAGGAACCGATGACGCTGCCGCGCCGCCACACCTCGGCGACCTCGGGGATGTCGAAGTCGTATTGGTAGAACTCCGGATTCGAAAGCGGCGCCGTTTCGGCGTCACCCTGCTGCACGTGCTTGCCGATGTCGGCGTTGCGCAGGATGTTGAGCCCCTCGGCGAGCGAGGCCATCATGCCGTACTCGATGCCGTTGTGCACCATCTTGACGAAGTGCCCGGCGCCGGACGGACCGCAGTGCAGATAGCCCTGCTCCGACCGGGCGACCTCGCCGTCGCGCCCCGGTGTGCGGGGCGCGGCGTCCACGCCCGGTGCGACGGTGGCGAAGATCGGCTCCGCGTGCAGGAAGGCCTCGTCGTCACCGCCGATCATCAGGCAGTAGCCGCGTTCCCGGCCCCACACGCCGCCGCTGGTGCCACAGTCGAGTAGGTGAATGCCCTTGTCGGAAAGGGTTTTTGCGTGGCGGATGTCGTCGCGGTAGTACGAGTTGCCGCCATCGATGACGATGTCGCCGGACTCCAGCGTGTTGGCCAGCTCCTCGATGACCCCGGTCGTGATGGTCCCGGCCGGCACCATCACCCAGACGACCCGGGGAGCGGTCAGCTTTTCGGCGAGCTCTTTCACCGACGACACGCCGGTGGTCCGCTCCTCCCCCGCCATCGCCTTGACCGCGTCGGGGTTGTGGTCGTAGACCACGCATTCGTGTCCGTCCTTGGCGACGCGGCGGACGATGTTGGCACCCATCCGGCCAAGGCCGATCATCCCGAGCTGCATCTCTTCCTTTTCTCCTTACTGTGACGACGTCTGCTTGGGCAGCCACGGCTCCTGCCAGCTGCGGTGACCGTGCAGCAGCGACTGCGCGGCGTCGGGTCCCCAGGAGCCCGGATCGTAGTGATGGATCCGGCCCGGCTTGTCCAGCACGGGCTGCACGATCCGCCACGTCTCTTCGATGGCGTCTTCCCGGGCGAACAGCTGGCGGTCCCCGGTGAGCGCGGCGTACAGCAGCCGCTCGTAGGGCCGCACGGCCTCGCCGAGATCCTCGGCGAACGAGGAGTCCAGGTGGACGTCGTGCCACGCGTCGCCGACTTGGGCGGACAGCTGCAGCCGCATCCCGGGATCGGGGTCGATGCGGAGCACGATCTGATTGGGTTCGGGCGGCCGACGGTTGGGCAGGAACGAAAACCCGGGAACGTGGTGGAGGAACATGCGGACCTCGGTGACCTTCTCCGGCAGTGCCTTGCCGGCGCGCAGGAAGATCGGCACGCCGGCCCAGCGCCAGTTGTCGATCTCGGTCCGCAGCGCGATGTAGGTCTCGGTCTGGGAATCCTTGGCCACCCCGTCGACGTCGGTGTAGCCGCGGTACTGACCTCGCACGCAGCGCTCGGGATCCAGCGCAGGCATCGCCCGGAACACCTCGGCCTTCTTGTCGTTCAGGTCATCCGCGCTGGGCCCGACGGGGGGCTCCATCGCGACCAGCGCGAGCACCTGCAGCAGATGGTTCTGCACGACGTCACGCAGCGCGCCGACCGCGTCGTAGAACTTGCCGCGGTCCTCGATGCCGAAGTCCTCGGCCATGGTGATGTGGATTTCGGAAACGCTGTCGCGGTCCCACAGCTTGGCCAGGCCGTTGTTGGCGAACCGCAGGTACTGCAGTTCTTCGACGGGTTGCTTGCCCAGGAAATGGTCGACCCGCAGGATCTGGTCCTCGTCGAGTACCGCGCGCAGCCGGGTGTTGAGGTCGCGCGCCGAGGCCAGGTCGTGGCCGAAGGGCTTCTCCACGGCGACGCGCGCGCACTCCAACAGGTCGGCCTTGGCGAGGTTTTCCACGATCGGCGCGAACAACGACGGCGGCATCTCCAGGTAGTACAGCGGCCGGGAGTCCTCGCCGATCTCCTTGGCGAGCCGCCCGTAGAGCTCTTCGTCGGTGACGTCGCCGTGCAGATACGACAGCCGGTCGGCGAGCCGGTCGAACACGGCATCGTCGAACTCCTCGCCCGAGGCCTTGACGGCCTCGCGGGCCCGGTCGACCAGCTTCTCGAGGGGGATGTCGTCACTGGCCACGCCGATGATCGGGACGTCGAGCAGCTTGCGCGCCTCGAGGCGGTACAGGGCGCGGTAGGTCATCTTGCGGGCCAGATCGCCGGTAATACCGAAGATCACCAGCAGATTCGAAGAACTATCACCGTCGGCCAAGACGCGCACCTCCCTTGAGATTCGCTACCCGCGGCGGCCCGAGCTCAACCCTAGACATTGCATTTGGGCCCGACAACCTGAAGCCAATGCGGCCTTGGCAGGATGCTTGCGTGGGTGATGCGCTGCATGTCACGGCCTACGTGCTGGCCGGCGTCGCCGCGGTCGAAGCCGTCGCACTCGCCGTGCTGGCGCGGCTGCTGGTGCGCAGCCGCCAGGAGATCGAGGAGTTGCGGCACCAGACCGACACCCGCAATCAGCTGCTGTCGGGTGGGCGCGAGGCCGTCAAAAGGGTGTGGAACACCGCAAACCTGCTGCGCAAAGAAGGCTTCGGCGCCGTCGTGCGCAGTTCGATCGAAGAGCTCGCCGACTGGGCGGAAGTGGAGCGTCCGGACCTGGCGCGGGTCACGCCCGACGGCCGGGTGGTGATCCTGTTCTCCGACATCGAGGAATCCACCGCCCTCAACGAACGCATCGGCGACCGCGCCTGGGTCAAGCTCATTGCGGCACATGACAAGCTCGTGTCGGACCTCGTACAGCGGCGCTCCGGGCACGTGGTGAAGAGCCAGGGCGACGGCTTCATGATCGCCTTCGCCCGCGCCGACCAGGCGGTGCGGTGCGGCATCGACTTGCAGCGCGCGCTACGCAAGGACGCAAAACGCAAGAGGCACGAGGAGATTCGGGTGCGGATCGGCATCCACATGGGTCGCTCGGTGCGCCGCGGCGACGATCTGTTCGGCCGCAACGTCGCGATGGCGGCGCGGGTGGCGGCGCAGGCAACCGGTGGCGAGATCCTGGTGAGCCAACCGGTGCGAGACGCCCTGTCCGACTGCGACGACATCCACTTCGACGACGGGCGCGACGTCGCACTCAAGGGTTTTTCGGGTGATTACCGGTTGTTCGCCGTCGAGGCCCCGGCCGATCCGGATCGGGACTGAAAGCCCTCGGCGTCGTACTCGGCCAGCCGCTGATGCAGGCGGGACCGGACCTCGTCCGCGGTGTAGGCGCGCCGTTTCCGTTCGTCGCGAACCACCAGCGCGCCTCCGGCGACGACGCCGGCGACGCCGGCCAGCCCGAGCCACTTCCACACACTGCGCATGACCCCAGAGTATTCGCGCTGTGATTAACTTGTG
>NZ_LZKD01000285.1:0-27511 GCF_001668695.1 Mycobacterium sp. E2497 | reverse complement strand
GCGCGGCGGGCAGGGGCGCAGGCAGCGGCGCGGCCACCGGCGGACCCATCGGGATGGGCGCCGCCATCGGCACCGGCGGATTGATCCGCTGCGCCGGGGCCGACGCCTCGACGGGTGCGGGCGCCGGCGGCTCCTGCGTCGGAACGATGAGGTGCTGACCGGGAGTGGGCTGCAAGGCGATGGTGCCGGTGGTGCGGATGCCGATCGCCAGCGCGATCTCGAGCGCCAGCACAGCGCTGATGCCGGCGACCGCCAACCCGCTGCCGATCAGCAGCGCCGGCCTGCGCCGCGGTTGGCTCTCCTCGGGCATGAAGAGCTTTTCGATCACGACGGTCGGCGAGTCGGAGTCCTCGTCGGGCACCGCACTGTAGGCGAGCTCGTCGTCGCCCGCCTCCGGTCCGAAGGGCACGTAAAGGTATTCGGGCAGCGAGTGCTGGTCGACGGCGCCGGTGCCCGGATCCTGGGCGTAGGCCAGCGCGGCGGTCGACGAGGCGAACAGCGGCGCATTGGCCGACGCCAGGGCGGCGCCGCGGGCCAGCGCCGTCTCCGGCTCCTCGGGCACGCTCACCGTGAGCGAGGTTGCCGTCTGCAGGGCCGGCTGCAGCGGGGCAATGTCGACGCCCGAGCCCACCACCAGCACGCCGTCCGGCGCCGCCTCCAGCTTCTCCAGCCCCGCGATCATGCCGGCGAGTTGCGCGGCGGCCTGGTCGTAGGACTCGGCGTAGAGCGGTTGCTTGTAGACGTCGGGAATGGATCCGTCGGAGGTTTCGACCACCGCCAGCGTCGCGGTGTCGGACTCGACGAACATCACCGCGGTTCGCTCGTAACCCATTGCGCCGCCGACATTTTGGGCCAACGCCGTCGCGGCGAGGAAGGCCGACACCAGCATGACGTTCTCGACCCGGTGGGCGGCCAGCACGTCGCGCAACGCCGCCGCCTCGAGCTGGTCGGTCCACGTCACACCGATGGACGACACCTCCAGCCCGGCGTCGGCCGCACCCTCGCGGGTGCCCAGGATGGCGGCGAGCACCTGGTCGGGCGCGCTCGCGGTGGCCGCCTCGTCGGCGGCCGCGACGTCGAACACGTCCTCTTCCACCGTGGCACCGTCTGCGTATTCGCCTTCCAGGACCACCATTTGGATCGATGCCGGTGCCATCGACACCCCGAGCACGATATCCAAGACAAACCCCTCCAAAGGTATTGCGAGACGAACCACGGCTAGGCGGAGGAAAAAACCATGGCTAACTAAGTATCGCGCAGAACCGGGGCGGAGGCCCCCCGCAGAACCTATGTAGACCTTATGAAGTTCTGATAGGAGCGCGACGGCGTCGGTCCCCGCTGGCCCTGGTACTTCGAACCTACTTGCGAACTGCCGTAAGGATGTTCGGCCGGACTGGTCAACCGCAGGATGCAGAGTTGGCCGATCTTCATGCCCGGCCACAGGGTGATCGGCAGGTTCGCGACGTTGGACAGCTCCAGCGTGATGTGGCCGCTGAAGCCGGGGTCGATGAACCCGGCGGTCGAGTGCGTGAGCAGCCCGAGCCGGCCCAGCGAGGACTTGCCCTCCAGCCGCCCCGCGAGGTCCTCGGGCAGGGTGAACAGCTCGAGCGTGGAGCCCAGCACGAACTCCCCCGGGTGCAGGACGAACGGCTCGCCGTCGACGGGTTCGACCAGCGTCGTGAGCTCGTCCTGCTGCTTGGCCGGGTCGATGTGGGTGTAGCGGGTGTTGTTGAACACCCGGAACATGCAGTCCAGGCGGACGTCGATGCTGGACGGCTGCACCAAGGCGTCGTCGTAGGGGTCGATGCCCAACCGGCCGGCGGTGATTTCGGCCCTGAGGTCGCGATCGGAGAGCAGCACGCGACGAGCCTAACCGCTGCTCACCGCGGAGCGGTCAGTCGGCGAGATACATCTCCCCACCCTTGGGATATCCGCCGCCGGTGGTCGTGACGTGGACGTGGTCGTAGTGGCCGAGCCGGCTCGGTTGCGCCCCGCCCGGCGTGTAGTAGACACCGCGCCAGATCGCGTCCTGGATCCCGAAGCGACGCGCGTTCCTCATCACGTAGGCGACGATCTCGTCGCCCAGGGCGATGCCGTCGGCGCTCTGCGGGTTCGGGATCATCACGTCGAGCGCCAGACCGAGGGGATGCCAGGGCAGCGGATCCGGCCGCACCCCGCCGATCTCGTGGATCTGCGGGAATTTGGCGCTGATGCTGCGGGAGACCTGGATCGTCCTGACCTGCAGGCCCTGCTCCGGTGCGAGCCCGGCGGGCAAGAACCGCGACCTGGTGTGGTATCTCGACGCGGCGACGGGCTCAGCCGCGCCTTCGCCGCGGGACACGTCCGACGCGAGCACAATCGCCACCGGTTTTGCCGCGAAGATTTCCGGGCAGCACGGCGCACCGTCGCCGATAACGGGTATGGGGTCGTGCCGGGGGACGAATGGGCCGGCATCACCGGCCGCCGCGAAGAACGCCGCCGCGGGGGCCAGCGCCGCTGCCAGGAGCAGCGGCGATTTGCGCCGCTTCTTGGCTAATCTGTGCCGACCCACCCCAGGCACATTACGACAAGATCACGAAAGAATAAACATCGGTTCGGGAATTTGCCCGTGGTCAGCCATTCCTCGCCGGCGTGCATTTGCCCCCCTGCCGGACCGGCGCTGGGCCGTTGGCGTTCGGCCGCACCACTCGCCCGACGGATCCGCTGTTCGATGCTAGTCTTCGATGCCGACACCGCCGATGTAGTTCAATGGCAGAACATCAGCTTCCCAAGCTGAATACGCGGGTTCGATTCCCGTCATCGGCTCCACATTTGACCAGGATGTTCCCGTCTGGTGGCCGCCGCCCCCCGAGGCGGTCGGTCCCGTATCCGTCCCGTGCACCGCGTGCAGGAGTTGCGTCGAGTCGGCGCATGTTTGTGGTAGCTTGTTGGCAGGCTCGCTCTGAAGTATGGAGGAGCCGGTGCAAAGTGCAGACAAGGTCAAGGGGCGCTGAACCAAGGCGCGAATGACGGAGCAAAGTGCACGGGCGAAGCACGACCCGGCGGTAGTGCGGTTTAGCCCACAACCGAACGTTAAGTAGTTCTCCAGTAGCCGAACTCGGCGGGGCCGGGACGCCGAGCGACAGCTATGGAGGCTGCCGTGTTTTTGTACATCCTCATCTTCGCCCTGCTTGCGTTGTCTTCGCGTATCGCTTGGCTTGTCTACTGCGGTTGGGTTGCGAAAGCGCACCCGACGAACGCAGCAGCAATTATCACTGCGTCGGGTCAGCACTTCCCATTCAAGCGCCCTCCGCGGCGCTGGCCCCGAAGGGCGGGCCCCCAATCATTGAGCTAGGGAGAGCCCTTTACTTCCACGTGAGCCAGGACCCGCTGAGGATGTTGTTGACGAGGCTTTCGACGAAGATCACCGTCTCCTCGCGTCCTGGCCGGTACTGCGTCGGATGACCGCACTGGTTGCGAAGCGTCAGCCGATCCACGAGCGTTCGGCGCGCATTCCTGTTGATCAGCCCCGCATCTTCCGCAAGCTGGATGAACTGATCCTCGCTGAGGTACAAGAGATCTCCTTTCTTCTTGACTTCCCGATACTTGCCGTGGGATCCATAACGCGCGAAATTCGCTGCCTGGATCTTCTTAATTCCACCCCTGTACGCCGCGACAACGCCGTACATGTGCTCGATCGTGGCCGCCCACACCATCAAGATTGCGGCGCGATACAGGTGCCTTTCGTAGCACTCGACCGCCTCGGCGAGGTAGTCCGCGTACTCCGCTGGCGCCTGCTTCGCTGCATCCCGCAGCGACGAGAGAGCCGCAGCTGGGGCTTCTTTCGATGAGTCCTCGACCGGGATCGCATGGGCTTCCTGAAACTTTCGCAGACTTGCGAGCCATGCCGGCGGCGACGTTGGGCTACTCACCATCTTCCGTCGCCGAGTTGTTCAGGACGTACTTTCGCATGTTCTTGAAGATCTCCTCCACTGTCGCGGCCGTAGCGTCAGCGGCGATGTGAATCTCTATGTTCACGTGCACGGCGGGACTCGTCTGCACCTTCACGGCCGGTGGCGGAGGCGGTTGCGGAGATGTCTGGCCTCGCTGGCCGGTGGAGCCCACCGCAGCAGGGGCTTCCTGATCAGGAACGGACTCCGACCCCGACCCCTCGTCAGCCACCGAGCCTTGGGAGATTGCCTCGACGTAGGCTGCCAGTTTTGCAGGGTCGGCACGCAACAGCGTCTCGGGACGCCGATTCCCCGCAGGGATGAACTGACCAAGGCCAGCCGCTCCCGCTAGCCGCAAGAAGAAGACGGCGGCGTCGGTTAGAGCAGTGTTCTTCGCCCCTTCCAGCTTGTCCGGATGCTTGTCGTGCCAGTAGTTGCCGATGTCCGGCTTGTTGGGCTCGTATCTTTTCGTCCAATGCAGCCACTGAACCGTCTCCGAGTACAGCGGAGTACCCTGAATTGCCTTGAGCAGCACTATTTCACGGTCAGACCCCTCAGCAGCACCCGCGTACTCGCGACCTCGGGATGACAGGCGAATATTCTCGCCGTCGCGTTCCACCAGACCGATGTAGCGAGCCGCCTCCAGCTTCCTGTTGTCGGCGTGTTTGGTATCAATAGCCGTCCTCAGCCGCTCCACCGTTGTCCAGCCGACCTGACTCTTGAGGTAGGTTGTTAGGATATCAATATCATCCATCGTTGTCTTGAGTGGCAGCATGCCAACATCCTTTCGTCTAGCTGCAGAGACTAGCAGCAATATTGATATTCAGACCAAAGGATTTTCGTTGACGTCTTTCTAGCTACACAGCACGACGACATTGCTGCCATGGCTCGGCTTCTGTGCCGGGGCGGCGAGCGCACTCGGCACCGGCAATGCAGTGCTACGAAGCCAATATTGCGCGCAGCATCGACAACATCTCGGAACGAGAGCCGGCGCCGAGCCGGCGACGGATCCGCGCCACATGGTGCTCGACGGTCTTGGCCGAGATGAACAGCTGACGGCCGATGTCGCGGTACGGCAAGCCCAGGAGGAGCAGCTCGGCGACTTCGCGCTCCCGCGCGGATAACGGCGACGCCGACGGCGGCTGGCGGGCCGCTTTCGGGGCGTCAGACCCGGGCTCGTCATCGGGTGTCTCCTCCACCGCGGCGACCAGCTTGAGATCACGGGCGACCTGCAACATGTCGCCCGATACTCGGGCATCCGGCGTCTGCAGCGCGGCTTGACCGGCAAGGCGGGTCGCATCCCAGGTCAACCCGAACTGGGCCAGGGAGCGGGCGGCCATGGTCACCTCGTCGGCGTCGACCTGGTCGGCAAGCACCCGCAGCCAGGTACGACCGGCACCCGCGAGCGCTTGGGCGAAGGCGCTCTGGGAGGCAGCCGCGGTCAGGGCCCGCCCGTGCGGGGCCACGGATTCCGGTGAACCGGTCAAGATTCCGGCGTGCACCCCCGCCCAGTGCAGCGGCACCGACCACAAGACCGGGTTGCCCAGCGAGTCCAACAATCCGAATGCCAGATCAAGGGTGTGGCGCAGCCGCGCCACCTGACGCATCCTTGCCGCGGCGACCCACAATTCGCCCAACGGCAGCAGGGTGAACAAGTCGATGGAGTACTCGGCGAGCACCTCCATCGCCGCATACCAATGCTTCTGCAGCGCGCCGGTGTCGCCATTGCGACGCGCGATCGCGGTGCGTAGCGTCGCCGCCCACAGCGCGTCGCGCCGATGCAGGTCGGCGGCCGCACCCGAGCAAGCGGCGTCGGCGTCGGCGCCGGCCGCGGCGAGCTGGCCGTCGCACATCTTCGTCCAGCCGAGCAGTAGCCGGTGCCGACGCTCGAAGAGCGTGTCACCGCCGCTGCGCACCGCGCGACCGATGATGCTGCGCGCCCGCACCGGATCGCCGCCGTGCAGCGCGGCCAGCGTGACCAAGGCGGCCGGGCTATCGGGGATGACTTCACCCATCGATCCGCCCACGGCGATCGCCTGGCCAAGCTTCGCCACCGCGACCGCGTACGGCTCTTCCATACTCATCAGCAGGCCTTCGGCGAGGCCGCGGGCGGCGCGGGCGGCAGCCGTGGGCGGCCCCTGTCCCGCGACCCGCAGTCCCGCCCGCGCCGCCGTGAGGTCTCCCGTCGCGGCCAGTGTGATCGCGCCGGCGGCGCTGACCACCGCGTCCGGGTAAGGCCCCAGCCAGCCGAACAACTCGGCCGCCTGCCCCGCATGACCGTCGTGGGCGGCGACGCTGGCCGCCACCCGCACCGCAGCGGCGCGTTCGGCAACATCGGCCGAACGCAGCAGGTCATCGGCCAAGGCCGCGGCCCCCGCGGAGTCTCCGGTCAGGGCCAGCGCGTCGGCCAGCCGGCACGACAGCCCTTCGGCGCCGGCGCCGACCGCCGCCCGGTACAGCCGCGCGGCCCGGCCGGACTCGCGTGCCTCGGTCGCCGCGCGGCGCAGGAAGCCCGCCAGATCAACGTCTCGCAGTCCGTGTTCGGCGAGGCGCAGCGCGAGGTCCGATGTCAACGTGGACATGGCGAGCTGGGAACGCAAAATTGCTATCTCGACTTGGTGGTGATGCGCGTTGCCGACGAGCTGGGCAACCGCGTCGTGCACCGACCGGATGAAGCCCGGGCTGTGGGATGGCTCGATCAGCCCGCTGGCGCGCGCCCGGTCGATAAGCAGCAGCCCTTCGGTGGTCGAGATATCCAGTGCCGCAGCAACATCGGCGGCGCCCAAACCGGGGCTCAACGACGCGATGAGCAGTGTGTCCAACGTCGACTCGTCGAGGCGGCGCAGCCGGTCGATCAACGCAAACTTGGCCGCCTGCAACGGCTCCTGCGCGGTCTCGGTCACCGCTCGCACCAAAAACGGCAGCCCCGCGGTGCTGTCCACAAGGTGGTCGGCGACCGTCAGTGGACCCAACGATAGGCGCGGGCCCTCCCGTTCGAGGGCTGCGGCCAGCGTCCGCAGCGTGGTGTGCTGCTCGCACGGTTCGGCGGCTACCACGACCGTCGCCGCGGGGTCAGCGATGCGCTCAACGAGCGCCAGCAGCTCGGCGTCGGTCAACAGTTGCGCGTCATCGACGACCACCGCCGCGTCGGGTCGGTCCCCGTCGCGTGGGGGGCGCGTCAGCACCGTCATCCCCGCACCGCGCAAGGCGTCCCGAACGGCGGCGAGGACGGTGGTCTTCCCGGTGCCGATCCCCCCGCTGACCAGAACCTTGACCGAGGTTGGCGCGCCGTCCGCCAGCGCATTGATGATGCGACGCGCGTCGGGTGAGACCTCGGCGGAGGCCGTGATGTCCGGAGTGGCCATGTTGGGGGCTACCTGGGTGTGGCGCGGGTGGGCGATAAGTGATCGGGGCGCAGCCACGCGCTCGTGGCCGGGTCGAGCGGCTGGTTCTCGGGTGGCCAGTGGCCAATGCGCGCCGGGCCGTCGGCGTCCGGCCCCCAGGCATGCGACCCGACCCCCAACCCGATCGAGTTGCCCATAGTGCACGTCCCTGTGTCGATTCGGGTGACTGGCGCCGGCGGCCGCTGCCTAGGCTAGCGCTCCCCCGCCGTGCCGGTCATGATAATCCCCGTAGGCTCCGTGATCCCCTAACAGGGCATCCCCTAACGCAGCGCTCGGGCGGGGTGGGCGCACACCGATCACGGCGGCGCCTTCGGCGGCTAGCATTCCGGGAAACGGGTGGGTGTTGGTGGTGGGCAGAAGTTGACGGTGACGGAGCACACGCTGGAGGCGTGTCATGGCAAATGCATTGCTTGACTTTGTGATGTCACTCGTACGCGACCCGCAAGCCGCCGCGCGCTATGCGGCAGATCCCGCGCAAGCGATTGCCGAGGCTCACCTAATGGGCGTCACCAGCGCCGATGTGAATCATTTGATCCCGATGGTGTCGGATTCGCTATCGATGTCCACTCCCGCCGGTACAGGCGGTACCGGCGGCGCCACCGAGCACGGCAATGTGTGGGCGAGCGGTGCGGCCACGGCCGCGTTCGACGCGTTCCCGGCGCATGCGCCGGTCCAAGATTCGGGGCCAGCCGAGGGGCACGGCCTGACCGGCCACGTCATCGATCACCCGCCCGCTGTCGGCGGCGAAGCGCCCGGGGCCGGGACAGATCCGCATCCAGCGCCAGTCGAGCTGCATGATCCATCGGCGACGATCGCTGCGCCCGACGAAATGCCTGATCAGTTAGTCCACGACGGCGGATTCGGGATAGACGGCCAGGGAGTATGGGATCACTCCGTCGCCGACAGCCACACCGCCGACAATGATCATCACGGATTCGGATTCGACCCACACTTCGGGTGATTTCGATTCGTTATCGACTTGGGCGACGACCGCAATTGTCGGCCGTTATGGTCCTGAAGTGGGGAAATGCTGTCGATGGGGGTTATCCGACCAAGCTCCACCTTGTCCCTAACCACCCCCCTAATCCCCTAACGGCATGGGCTGAGTGATCCCGGCAAGGGCGCAAACGACTGGGGGATTCGGCCCCGTTACCGGCCTGGAACCAAGCGCCTAGCTTGAGTGTCGGAACGTCGGCGTAGCACCGGCAACGGCTCAAACGAGTCACACATCGAAAGGCACTGACGTGAGCTCTCTGATCGACTACATCCTTGACCTGTTCCGCAGCGAAGACGCGGCAAGGGCTTTCGCTGCCTCTCCGCAGCAGGCGCTGAATGACGCCGGGTTTGCTGACGTGTCCCCCGCCCAGGTCTCCTCCGCGGCGGCCAGCGCGGCGCCGGGGCTGGAACTAGGCGGCGGCGACCCCATCGTTGGTCTGCAGCAAGCGGTGGCCAGTCAGTTCGGTCTCGCGGCGGCTTCAAACGTTTCTGCGGCGGCTGGCGGTGAGGCTGCTGCTGGGCTTGGCGCCGACGTCGGTGCCGGCTTGGGTGGCGGCGCGGGGTTGTCCGATGCCGTGGGGCTGGACGCTCAGGTCGGCTACGGCGTCGGTGGCGGTTTTGGCGGTGAGGCCGGCGGTGGCTTTGGTGTCGGTGGTGGCTTGGGCGGCGAGGCCGGCGGTGGCTTCGGTGTCGGTGGCGACGCGGGCGCGGGCATCGGGGGCGGATTTGGCGGCCAAGCCGGCGGTGAAGCCGGTGGAGGGTTCGGTCTCGGTGGCGACGCGGGCGCGGGCCTCGGCGGTGGCCTCGCTGGCCAAGCCGGCGGTGGGTTCGGTGTCGGTGGCGACGCGGGCGCGGGCCTTAGCGGCGGCTTCGGCGGCCAAGCCGGCGGTGGCTTCGGTGTCGGTGGTGACGCGGGCGCGGGCCTTGGCGGCGACTTCGGCGGCCAAGCCGGCGGCGAAGCCGGTGGAGGGTTCGGTCTCGGTGGTGACGCCGGATGGCAAGGCGGATTTGGCGGCCAAGCCGGCGGTGAAGCCGGTGGAGGGTTCGGTCTCAGTGGTGACGCCGGCGCGGGCCTCGGCGGCGGCTTCGGCGGCCAAGCCGGCGGTGAGGCCGGTGGTGGCTTCGGTGTCGGTGGCGACGCCGGATGGCAAGGCGGATTTGGCGGCCAAGCCGGTGGAGGTCTCAGTGGTGACGCCGGCGCGGGCCTCGGCGGCGGCTTCGGCGGCCAAGCCGGCGGCCAAGCCGGCGGTGGCTTTGGTGTCGGTGGTGACGCCGGATGGCAAGGCCGCGTCGACGGCCAGGCTGGTGGCGGCCTAGGGGGCGGCGGCCAGATCGCTGGCGGTAGCCGCGGCGACGCAGGTGGGCGTGCCGGAGGTGGCTTTGGCGGCCAGGGTGGAGCTGGCGGCCAGGCCGGAGGTCGCGGTCAGGTCGGAGCTGGTGGTCAGGCGAGCGCCGAGGGTGAAGCTGGCGGTGGCTTCGGCGGCCGCGTTGGCGGCGGCTTCAGCGGTCAGGCCGGCGGCGGCTTCAGCGGTCAGGCCGGCGGCGGCTTCGGCAGCCAGGCCGGCGGCCAGGTGGGCGGCGGAGCTCAACTCGGCGGCTCGTCGGGCGGCGTCAGCGTAGGCGGCCAGGCCGGCGCCGCCGGGGGCGCGACCCTCGGCACAGGCGGGGGCGCGTTCGGCACGGGTGGCGGCTCCGCTGTCGGCGGCGTCAGCGGCACTACCGCCGTGGGCGGTGCCGCCGGCGCTCAGGCGGCAGCCAGCTCGTTAGGCAATGTCGGCCTGGGCGCCCAAGCCAGCGCTGCGGGAAACGCGGCGCTCGCAGCCAACGCCGGCGGTCACGCCAGCTTCCTGGGCAATGAAAGCGCAGCGCTCGGCGGTGGCACCCAGCTGACCGGCGCGCAAGGCGGAGTCGCGGCGGGCGGCCAAGGCGGAGTCGCCGCGGGCGGCCAAGCCGGCGCGCACGGCAGCATCCTCAACAGCGAAAGCGCCGCGCTCGGTGGCCATGCCCCGACGGCTCCCTCCACCGAAAGCGGTACGGCAACTCAGGTCGGTGCCGGTGGTGGCGCAGCGGTCGGCGCCGGCGGTAACGCGCAGGGCAGCATTCTCAGCCACGAGGGCGCTACGTTGGGCAGCGGTACGACGGCCGGCGGTAGTACCGGCCACGTCTCCGCAGACCAAAGTGGCGTCATACACGACAGCAGCTCTGCCGCCACGGCCGCTGGCCACGCGGCGGTCGCGGGCGGCGGCTCCTCTGTCATTCAGAGTCCCAGCACCCCCGCGCACGCGGATCCGAACGCGGCGGCCGCCGGCCAAAGCGCGGCCTCGGTCGGCGCACACTCGGCCCTGCAGGGCACGTCGACGGTCGGGGACCCGTCCGGCCACACGGCGTTCGACGCGTCGGGACAGTCGGCCGCTGACGCCTCGAGTCACTCGGTGTTCGACCACAGCAGCTACGACCCGGCGGCTTCGCACACGCCGGCCCAAAGCGACCCGATGACGCACCACCCGGTGGACCCGCACACCGGGTTTTGATCGGAGGCATTGCCGCGAACCGGCGGGGACCTTACGGGGTTCCCGCCGGTTGGTGGGCATACGGTGTTCGGAGTTCAACGCAGAAAGTAGGGCGACCCGGTGACTCAGCCCGATGACCCGCGCCGGGTCAACGTGATCGTCGAACTGATCGATCACACCAGCACGATCGCCGACCTCAACGGCCGCGGCGACCTCCGCCAGCGGCTCGGGTGGGCCCGCGAACGCATCACCGACCCCCACATCCGGGTGGTGATCGCCGGCCAGCTCAAGCAGGGCAAAAGCCAGCTGCTCAACTCGCTGCTCAACATGCCCGTCGCACGCGTCGGTGACGACGAGGCCACGGTGCTGATCACGGTCGTCGCCTACGGCGACCCGCCGTCGGCGCGGATCGTCCTCGCAGGCCCCAACGGCCAACCAGAAACCGCTGACGTCCCGGTTGCCGAGCTGCAGACCGACCTGCGTCAGGCTCCGCAGGCCGCCGGCCGCGACGTGCTCCGGGTGGAGGTCGGCGCGCCCAGCCCGATGCTGCAAGGGGGGCTCACCTTCATCGACACGCCCGGCGTGGGCGGTCACGGCCAGCCGCACCTGTCGGCGACGCTGGGGCTGTTACCTGATGCCGACGCGATCCTCATGGTCAGCGACACCAGCCAGGAATTGACCGAGCCGGAAATGCGGTTCGTGCAGCAGGCCCATCAAATCTGTCCGGTCGGGGTGCTGCTGGCCACCAAGACCGACCTGTATCCGCATTGGCGCGAGATCGTCAACGCCAACATCGGACACCTGCAGCGCGCCCGGGTACCGATGCCGGTGCTTCCGGTGTCGTCGCTGTTGCGCAGCCACGCCATCACCCTCAACGACAAGGAACTCAACGACGAGTCGAACTTCCCGGCCATCGTGAAGTTCCTCAGCGAGGACGTGCTGGCTCGCCGCAACGACCAACTCCGAGACCAGGTGCTGGATGAAATCCGCTCGGCGGCAGAGCATTTGACGCTTGCCGTGCGCTCTGAGCTGGCCGCGCTCAGCGACGCCGACGTCGGTGGGCGGCTCACCGAGGACCTGGAGCAACGCAAACGCGAGGCCGAGGACGCGCTGCAGCAGACGGCGTTGTGGCAACAGCTGCTCAACGACGGGATCACCGACCTGACCGGCGACGTGGACCACGATCTGCGGGCACGCTTCCGGGCCATCACCGAGCACGCCGAGCGGGTGATCGACTCGTGCGACCCCACCCGGCACTGGGCGGAGATCGGGGTGGACGTGGAGAACGCCGTCGCCACCGCCGTCGGCGACAATTTCGTCTGGGCCTACCAGCGCGCGAAAACCCTCGCCCAGGAAGTAGCCCGCGTCTTCGTCGAGGCGGGGCTGGGTGCGGTCGCGATGCCCGAGCTCAGCGCGCAAGCCATGGGCGCGGACTTCGGGCAGCTCAAGTCCCTGGCCCGGCTGGAGTCCAAACCCATGGGCAAAGGCCACAAGGTGGTGACGGGCATGCGCGGCTCCTACGGCGGCATGGTGATGGTCGGCATGCTGTCCTCGGTCGCCGGGCTGGGCCTTTTCAACCCGCTGTCGGTCGGGGCAGGGTTGGTGATGGGCCGCATGGCCTACAAGGAAGACAAGGAGAACCGGCTGCTGCGGGCCCGCAACGAGGCCAAGACCAACCTGCGGCGTTTCGTCGACGATGTGTCCTTCGTGGTCGGCAAGGAGTCGCGCGACCGGCTCAAGACGATCCAACGTCAGCTGCGGGACCACTACCGCGGTATCGCCAACCAGGCCACCCGCTCGCTCAACGAGTCGCTGCAAGCGACCATCGCCGCCGCGCGGTTAGAGGAGACCGAGCGCGATAACCGAATCCGCGAGTTGGAGCGGCAGTTGAACATCCTGACCCAGGTCACCGACAACGTCGACAAGCTCGCACCCGAGGTGACACGGGTGTGAGCACCAGCGAGCAGGTCCGCGCCATCCTGGGCGGAACCATTCGCGCCTACCAGGCGGAGCCGGCCTACCGCGAGCGGCCCGACGTCTTCCACGAATTGCATCGCATCGCCGCCCGGCTCAACGAGCCGATGCGCATCGCACTGGCCGGCACCCTCAAGGCCGGCAAATCCACTCTGGTCAACGCACTGGTCGGGGAAACCGTCGCGCCCACGGATGCCACCGAGGCGACCCGGATCGTCACCTGGTTTCGGCACGGCCCGATACCGAAGGTCATTGCCAACCATCGTGCGGGACGCCGTTCTGATGTGCCGATCATGCGCGACGGCGGACTCGGCTTCGACCTGAGCAGGCTGAACCCTGACGACGTGGTTGACCTCGACGTTCAATGGCCCGCCGACGAGCTGATCGCCACCACGATCATCGACACGCCGGGGACCTCGTCGCTGGCGCGTGACGTCTCCGCACGCACGCTGCGGCTCCTGGTGCCCGAGGACGGGATGCCTCGGGTGGACGCGGTGGTGTTCTTGCTGCGCACCCTCAACGCCGCTGACATCGCGCTGCTCAAACAGATCGGTGACCTCGTTGGCGGGGCGACCGGGGCGCTGGGCATCATCGGCGTGGCGTCGCGGGCCGACGAGATCGGCGCGGGGCGGCTCGACGCCATGCTCTCGGCCGAAGACGTGGCCAAAAGGTTCACCCGCGAGTTGAGCCAGACGGGCGTCTGCCAGGCGGTGGTGCCGGTGTCGGGGCTGCTGGCGCTGACTGCCCGCACGCTGCGCCAGTCGGAGTTCGTCGCGCTGCAAAAACTCGCCGGAGTCGATGCCGCCGAGCTGCATAAGGCTATGCTCAGCGCGGACCGCTTCGCCCGTCCCGACATCCCGTTGCCGGTGGACGCCGGCACGCGCAGCCGGCTGCTCGAGCGGTTCGGCATGTTCGGCATCCGGATCTCGATCGCCGTGCTCAAGGCCGGCGTCACCGACGCGGCCGGGCTCGCCGATGAGCTGCTGGAACGCAGCGGGCTGGTCGCGTTGCGCAATGTCATCGATCAGCAATTCGCGCAGCGCTCCGACATGCTCAAGGCACACACTGCGCTGGTGTCGTTGCGTCGGTTCGTGGAGGCGAACCCAATCGCGGGCACGCCACGCATCCTCGCCGACATCGACCCGTTGCTGGCCGACACCCACGCCTTCGAGGAGCTGCGCCTGCTCAGCCAACTGCATTCGCGCTCGACGGCGTTTCACGACGAAGAGCTGGCGTCGCTGCGGCGCATCATCGGCGGTTCGGGAACCGACGCGCCCAGCCGGCTGGGGCTGGCCCCCGAGGCGCACCATGACGCGCCGCGGGCCGCGTTCGCCGCGGCCCAACGCTGGCGCCGCCGCGCCGAGCACCCGCTCAACGACCCGTTCACCACCAGGGCGTGCCGCGCGGCGGTGCGCAGCGCCGAAGCGATGGTGGCGGCTTTCGCCGCGCGCGATGGCGGCGTCCGGCCGCGGTGATGCCCCGACGCCCGCGATCGACGTGTGTGAATCGGATGACAACGCCGGCCTGCTATAGGTTGACTGCCGATACATTGTCGTGGCCGCGCATACGCACGCCGGCGGACACCTGAATTGGACGATATGTCAACGGAAGCAAGACGGGCGCTGGGGCTGTCGGCCGGGACCGCCAACCTGGCAGCCATAACGGCCGATCGGGCAGTGACACGCGCGTCGGTGCTGACGCTGTACCAACATCGCCCGCCCGAGGTGGGCGTTCCCTCCGAGAACCCCCACCTCGACGAGCCCGGCTTGGTGGTCACCGACTTCGTCGACCGGGTGGGAGACCCCGTCGGGATCGTGGCCGCCGACGGCTCCGCCCATCGCGGCGAGGCGTTGCTCGCGGACGCGTTGCGTGCCCTCGCCTACGCCGCGACCGCCGGGCAACAGCTGCCGGAGGCGACGGCCGTGGCCTATCCCGCGCACTGGCGCCCCGCCGCGGTGGACGCGTTGCGCACGGCGCTGAGCCGGGTGCCGGAATGGTCGGGCGGTTCGGAATCCCTGTCGCTGATCTCGGACGCCGCAGGAGCGCTGACCGCCCTGCAGACCAACCCGGGTCTGCCCATCCGCGGGATCGTCGCCGTGTGCGACTTCGGTGCCAGCGGCACCAGCATCACCCTTGCCGATGCCACCAACGGCTACCAGCCCATCGGCGCCACGGTGCGCCACACGGATTTCTCCGGGGAACTGATCGACCAAGCCCTACTGGCCCACATCGTGGCGGATTTGTCGTCCGCGGGTTCCATCGACGTCTCGGCCACTTCGGCGATCGGATCGCTGACCCGGCTGCGGGCCGAATGCCGGGCGGCCAAGCAGCGCCTCTCGGCCAGTACGGCGACCACGCTGCCCGCCGACCTGCCGGGCTTCCGTGGGGATATTCGGCTCACCAGAACCGAACTCAACGAAGCGATCAATCAGCCGCTGGACCAGTTCGTCCATGTTCTACAAGACACGCTGGCGCGCAACGGGATCCGAGCCACCGACCTGGTTGCCGTCGCCTCGGTAGGCGGTGGCGCGGCGATCCCCGAGGTCACCACGCGGCTGTCCGAGCAGTTTCGCGTGCCGGTCATCACGTCACCGCGGCCGCAGCTGGCCGCCGCCACCGGTGCGGCGCTGCGGGCCGCACGCGGGCCGGCCGACGACAGCGCAACGAAATTGGCCGCCGCGCCACGCGTGGCGGCGCCACCGGCACTCGCGGAACCGACCCTGCAGGACGTGGTGCCGGTGTCCGCTGCCATGCCCGCTCTGGCGTGGTCTGAGGCGGGCGACGAATCGGGGATGATGCCCCTGGCCACCGACGAGCCTCCGGGCTGGGCCGGCGATCACGCTCCAGCGCCGTCCGCCGCGCCGCCGTTTCAGTTCGGCGACGAGACCGGTTACGCCCGTCCCGAGCTGCGGTTCCAGGAACAACCCCTCCCCGACGAGGCCCGCCGCGCCGACATCGCCTGGTATCGGCGGCCATTGGTGCTCGTTCTCGGTGCGGCCGCGACGGTGCTGGCCCTCAGCGCGGTGATCATGCTGGCTCTGAGCCACGGTTCCACCAACACACCCGTCGCACCGACACCCGGCGTCGCCACCACGCCGCAACCGTCACCGCCGCCTTCCCCGGTGCAGACAAACCCGGCCCCGGCGCAGCAGGCCCCCGTGCAGCCCAGCACGGCCGCACCGGCTCCACCGCCGCCGGCGAGCACTCAGCCGGCGCCGACCACCACCGAACCGCCGCCGACCACCACCGAACCGCCGCCGACGACTACCGAGCCGCCGACGAGCACGCCGTCGACAGCCACGACGTCGCCACCGGCACCGCCACCACCCTCTACGGACAATCCGCCGACATCGGTTCAGGTACCACCGATTCCGCGCATACCCCGGATCCCTGGGATCCCGACCATCCCGCCGATCCCGTAGCCCGGGTCCCGCGCCGCTGCCGGGGAAAAGCGCTTGGGCGACAACACGTCTGTGCAACACTCGAGGACAAATGGCCCTGCTGTTGCTCATCCTCAAGGTCGCGGTGATCGCCCTCATCGTCGGCGGCGTCGTCGCGTTGATCGTCCGCGGGGTGCGGCGCTCACGGGCGAACAGGCTGGATCCGCACTGGCGAGGGCGCGGCATCCAGCCCGGTTACGAGGCGTCCGTTTATGGCGCGATGCCGAGCACACCGCTTCCCGAGTGGGCGTACTGGGACGACGAGGACCACGACGACGGCCGCTCTCCGCGCGGCTGAATCCGGGCCTCACACGTCCTCGACACCACTTCGGCGGACCCGCCATGCCGCGCGGCTGAAGCCCCAGCACAGGGCGTCATTTCTCGGACTAAACCCCCGTGGCCGAAACGTGACCGATGCTTGATCAAATACTAACGCGCCCTTGCGCTTCCGCTGGTCAGCGGGGATTTACGATCCTCCTATTACAACGGTGTCAGTTAACAGGAATCGGAGCCATGCGAGCGGACGTTCGGTGTGTTCTTGCGGCGGTCGGGATCGCCGCGGGTGTGGTTGCGGGGCCTGCAGGCACCAGCGATGCGGCGGCGAATCAGCCGCATGATTTCGCGATCGCGTCGGTCCTGCCGGCGCGGGGTGCGACGGTGGGGGTGGCGCACCCCGTCGTGGTGACGTTCGACGCCCCCGTCGCGAACCGGCACGCCGCCGAACGCGCCATCGCGGTCACGTCCACGCCCGCGATGACGGGCAGGTTCGAATGGCTCGACAACAAGGTCGTGCAGTGGGTCCCCGCCCACTACTGGCCGGCGCACAGCACGGTGGCGCTCTCGGTGGACGGCCGGTCCACGGAATTCAAGACCGGCCCCAAGGTCATCGGCATCGCCAACATCACCGACCACACGTTCAAGGTGAGCGTCGACGGCGTCGACGCGACCCCGCCGCCCACCCCGCATCACCGGCCCCACTTCGGCGAAGAAGGGGTGCTTCCCGCGTCGATGGGTAGGCCCGAGTATCCGACGCCGGTCGGCAACTACACCGTTTTGTCGAAAGAGCGCTCGGTGCTTATGGATTCGAGCAGCGTCGGCATCCCGGTCGACGATCCCAACGGCTATCTGCTCAACGTCGACTACGCCGTCCGGATCACCAACCGCGGCCTGTTCGTGCATTCGGCCCCGTGGGCCGTTCAATCGCTGGGGCTGGAGAATGTGAGCCACGGCTGCATCAGCCTCAGCCCCGAAGACGCCGAGTGGTACTACGACACGGTCAATGTCGGCGACCCGGTGATCGTCAAGCAAGACCTCTGGGAGCGGCCTCCGTCCTGAGGAGGCCCCGATCAGATCGCCCACCCCGCGAGCGTGAAGTTAGTTTCACGCTCGCGGTCGACTGTGAAACCAATTGCACGCTCGACGACGTCAAGCAGCGAACCCCATAAGAAAGGACCCGCTGGTGGCCGCCAGCGGGTCCTTCCGGTTGGGAGGGATGGGGTCAGTGCGCGCCCGGGCCGGGCGCGACCGGCTGACCGGGCTGGGGTCCGCCGGTCGGCGCCGCTCCCGTCGGCGCGTCCTTGACGCCGGACATGTCGATGAGCGGGGCACCGGCGATCCCGTCGAGGGGCGCGCCGGCGGCCAGCGGCCCACCGAGTGCGACCAACGGAGCGCCGGCCGGCACCACCGGGGCGATGGGCAGCGGCGCACCCAGCGGCAGCGGCAGCGGGGCGCCCAGGGGCAACGGCACGGGGGCACCCACCGGCAGCGGGCCGGGCACCGCCAATGGGACACCGGCCATGTCGGTGAGCGGCGCGCTGGCGGTGCAGACCTCCGCGGTCGGCGCTCCGCCCGCGGCCGCCGCCCCGCCGGCGGCACCGGCGGCCCCCGGTCCGGCCAGCGGCGCGCCGGCCTCCCCGGCCTGCCCCTGGATGCAGGCGTAGCCACCCGTCTTCAGGGGCGCGGCTGCCGCATCCGGGCTCAACGCGAGTGCGGCTCCGCACAACCCAAGGCTGGCAACTACTTTCATGTTGAACCGATCGACGATCGCCATCAGCGTCGACTCTCCTTTATTCGCGCTCACATAACCATCTGGTGCAGCAGACCCGCGTAGCCGTCTTTTCGGCGACCGAGCCAATTGTCGTCAGCCGCCATGAAACGCCGGACGCGCCGCACCGCGCCGTTTCCAAACGGTGACGTCACAAGGGCGTCACGAAGTCGGTTGTGGCCGTGCGGCTCTGCCGACGCCGGCGGCGGCCGGCCGGGCGATTCTGCGCAGCTCATTCACAGCGAATTTTCGGCAATCCAACATGTCTTGGAGGTTCTATAGAGGTAAACGGATGGTGAACGAGGAGAGGGAGGGTTCCCATGTGGGGACAGCGGGTCTATGGCCGATTCATCAAGACAGCGTTCCTGGTTGGCCCCTTGCTCGTCGCCGGGGTGATGTGGGCCGGCCCGGCGCAGGCCGACGCCACCAGCTTCGTCAACGACCTGCACAAGGTGGGGATACATGCGGTCACCGGCGGCGACGAAGCGCTGGTTCAGATGGGTTTGAACCTCTGCCAGCAACTGTCGTGGGGCGCTTCGCCCTCGCAGCTCGAGGGCCTCGCGGTGCAGCGCTCGGGCAGCAGGCAGGGCGCACGGGGGATCACGCCCCAACAGGCCGACGACGTCGTCGGTTTTGCCGTGCGTGATCTCTGCCCGAACGCATAGCGGTCGCTCCCCGACCCGCCGGCCGACGGCGAAAACGCGGCCCGGCGGTCGGTCTTTGCCGACTATTCATCGTCGGGATTTCTCTTCCGCAACGTGTCTCACGGCACTTTCGTGTAAAAGTGCATCATCCGAATCGGGCACGGGACGAAGGAGAGAATCGAATGGCAGCACAGCGGCCCTATGGCCGGTTCATGGGCGCGGCCCTCGTAGGCCCACTGCTGGCCGCGGGGATCGGATGGGCCAGCCCTGCCCGGGCCGACCAGACTGCCTTTCTCAATGACCTGCACAACGCCGGCATCCACGCCGTCAACGGCGGCGACGAGGCACTGCTGCAGATGGGCGCGGACCTGTGCCAGCAGCTTTCCTGGGGCGCCTCCCCGCAACAGCTGGAGGGCCTGGCGATCCAGCGCTCGGACGCCGACCAGGGCACCGGTGGGATCAACGGCCGGCAGGCGGCGGACGTCGTCATCTTCGCCTTGCGGGATCTGTGCCCCAACGCCTAAACGGCGTGGGGCGCTAGTCGCAGGGGCGGAAGACCGGCAGGACCCGGTATTTGGCGGTGAAGCTGGCCTTCTCGTATTCGTCACCGACCTCGCCGTCACACGCGATCACCGTCGGGCCGTCGACCGCAGCGAAGCTGAACTCCGGCACCTGCAGTTCGTGGTAGAGCGGGCTGCGCTCCAACCGCCCGAGCGCGAGCGCGGCCAGGATCCTGGTGCGGGCCCACGGCCGGCCCGCCTCGAGCATGCGGACGTCGATGAGCCCGTCGTCCATGCGGGTCCGCCGCGCCGGGGCGAACCCGGTCGGTAGGTACAGCGAGTTGCCGAGGAAGAAGAGCGACGTCAGCAGCGTCTTGTTGTCGTATGAGATCCGCACGGGCTGGTCGTGGCGCAGCGTGTGCAGCATCGCGTACAGACCGGCCAGCGGCTTGCCGATGCGTTTCTCGAGTTTTTCGCGCTGCTGCACGAAGGTCGGGTAGGCGCCGATGCTGGCTGTGTTGAGGACCATCTGAGTTTCGTTGAGGCACACCAGGTCCACACACGCGACGCTGCCGCGGCGGATCGCGTCGACCGTCTTGGCCACGGTGTCGCAGCCGATGTCCTTCGCGAAGTGGTTGAACGTGCCGGCGGGAAACACGGCCAGCGGCAGCCCGGCCTCGATGGCCACGCCGGCCGCGGCCGCCACGGTGCCGTCGCCACCTCCCACCGCGAGCACCTCGGCGCGCGCGGCGGCGTCGCGCAAGACGTCCTCGGGGTCGTCGTCGGGGCCCAGCTCCCGGATGTCGACCTTCGGCAGCGCTTCGCGCACCTCGTCGACGACGCGTGCTCCGGTGCCGCTGCCCGACTCGGGATTGATCACCAGCACCACCCCGGAACCGTCGGGCCGTTCGGGCGTCGCGACGCGAAGGGGCTCGGTCGTGGGCAGCGCGGTTTCGACGATCGGCGGGACGAGCCGACCGCCCAGCACCGCCAGGCCCGCCCCGATGCCGAACCCGGCGACGACATCACCCGGGTAGTGCGCGCCGGTCACCACCCGCGACAGCCCGACCAGCCCGGCCAGCAGCGCCAGCCCGAACCCCAGCATGGGGTTCTCCAGACCCACCCCGACCGCGAACGCGGCCGCGCTGGCGGAGTGCCCCGACGGGAAGGAGTTCGACGTCGGCCGGCGGCGGACCTGCCGGACCAACGGCACCAATTCGTACCCCGGGCGCGCGCGGCGGCGGATGCGCTTGGCGACCTGGTTGGTGACCAGGCTGGTGGCCGCGAGCGTGACGACGCCGCGCGTCGCGCCGCGCTGGGCGCTCGGCTTTCCCGAGGCCATCAGGGCCGCGGCGGTGGCCAGCCACAACTTCGAGTTGTCGGCCGCCCGGGTCAGCGGCGGCATGATCGCGTCCAGCAGCGGGGTGTCGGTCTCGGCGATCGCTTCGAAGACCTCGCGGTCCAGGGTGCCGAGGCCCCGGGTGATCTGTTCGATGCCGCGTCGCCTGGGCCGCCTGTTCATTCGCTACACCCTAAATTGGTTGGCGGACATGGACGCAGCAGGCTACTTCGAGGCATGGCGGGCCAACGCCGCACGGCGGGGTGTGGCCCCGGACGTCGTCGCGGAGGTCGCCGGGCGGCACGCCATCACCCCGGCGAGCTTCCGGGTTCTCGGGCGCATGGCTCAGATCACCGACCCGGACGGCAAGTCCTTCTTCCTGCTGCCGCGGGGCACCAGCGGCGCCGACGCCCGCGCGGCGGTGCTCTGCACCTACATCCTGAACGCGGGCACCGGCTACGGCCGCACGGGGACGCGGCGCACCGATTTCCCCCCGACGCCCTACAGCGCCGCCGAAGTCACGCGAATCATGCTGCGGCAGAAGGCAAACCGCTGGAGCTACACCCGCGACGTGAGGTTCGTCGACCGCAACGGCGGGCGGCTGGTCGCGACGCCGAACGGCATCCTCATGGGGCTGGGCGGCAACTGGATCCAGCGGCAGTTCTGCCGCCGCGGCGGCACTACCTGGGGCGACATCTTCATGGTCAACCTCGGCACCCTCACCGACCCCGCGGCGTGGCTGCGCCGGATCGTCGAGTCCGGGCATGCCTGGTACCTCGGCGCCGGTGGGAGGCCGGTGGAGAGCCGCCTGGACCTGGACCGGTTGCTGCACCACGAAGAGCGCCACTGCCGGCAGTGGGCTTCCAAGGGTTACGCGGGCATGCTTGCCGGCTACGGCCGCGAGCTGGTCCGCGAATACGCCTTCGGCGCCATCAACCGGCTCGAGGAGGACGCCGGCCTTGCCGACGGCGGCTACAGCGCGTGAATGCCGTGGTAGAGCAGCATCGCACCGATCACCACCAGGACGGCCGCGAGCAGGGCGGCGTTGTTCCGGTCCATCCAGTCTTTGAGCCGCGCCAGTGTGTCGTCGAGGCGGCTGCCGGCCGCCGCGTAGGCCAGGATCGGGATGGCGACGCTGGATGCCGCGATGGCGACGAAGAACGCGGCGGCCACCCAGTCGCCGACGAGGCCGAGCCCGGCAGTGCCGATGCCCAGTCCGGCGGGGACGCAGATGAGCAGCACGTCCGGGCGCACCACGGCGAGCACCGCCCCCATGATCCCCGCGCGGGCCGGGGTGATGGTGGCGAATGAACGCATCCAGGCCGGGGACTCGGCGTGGCCGCGCCGGTTCAGCCATTTGTAGATGCCGTACACGATCAACGCCGACCCCAGGACGACGCGCAGCCACGACGACCACCGCGGCGGCGACTTGTCCAGGCCGCCGAGCAGGTGGGAGGTCGCGACGGAGAGCGCCGTCAGCGCGGCCAGGCTCAGCGCCCAGCCACCCAGAAACGCCAGGCCGCTCGGCCGGGGCCGCGGCGCCTGCAGCACCAGCACAGCAGGGATGACCGTGAGCGGCGAAAGCGAGACGACCAGCCCGAGCGGAACGAGCCCGGTCAGCACCGTGCCCCAGCTTCCTGCCATGGGCTGCAATCTACAGGGCGCGAATCCCGTTGTGGAGCACGAACAAACCGATCAGAACAAGGATGATCGCGAGCAGCACCGCGTGATGTTCTTCCATCCAAACCTTGAGGCGCTCCAGCGCGTCGTCGAGGCGGTCCCCGGCCCAGACGTAACCCAAGATCGGAAGCGCGACCGTCGACGCGGCGACGACGAGATAGAACGCACCGGCCAGCAACTGGCCGCCGACACCAAGGGTGCTGTTACCGATGGCCAGTCCGGCCGCGACGCAGACCAGGAGCACCTCGGGCCGCAACGCCACCAGCGCCGCGCCGGTCACCCCGGCTCGCCCCGGGGTCAGCGTGGAGAACGAGCGCATCCAGCGCGGCATGTCGCCGTGCCGATGCCGGGTCAGCCAGTGGTAGGCGCCCAGCGCGATCAGCGCCGACCCCAGCGCCACGCGCAGCCAGGACGCCCACGTCGGCGGCGCCTTGTGCAGGCCTTCGAGCAGCCCCGAGCCGCCGACGAACACCGCGGTCAGGGCGACCAGGCCCAGCGCCCACCCGGCGAGGAACGCCAAACCGGTGGGCCTCGGACGGGGCGAGTGCAGGACCAGCACCGCCGGGATGACCGTGATCGGCGAGAGCGCGATGACCGCCGCCAACGCGACGAGCTTGGTCAGCACCGAACCCCAACTTGCGTCCACGGTCAGCAATCATCGCATCTCATAACCGGTTTCGGCGCAGCGTCCAGGCGGGGACCCAGTGCGTTACGGTCTTGCGCTCGGAGCCGTAGGCCACCGGGTAGGTCACCAGCCCCCACCAATCGCCCTGCTCGCACAGGCCCCAGCAACTGAGCAGACCCTCGACCACCTTGTGCAGTTGCAGACCGTTGGGCTGATAGCGGCCGGAGCGGTGCGGCTCGCGCGGGAACAGCACCGTCAGGTCCACCAGGACCGTGATCGGCGGGCGCACCACCCGAAACGGGCTGCGGACCGGTTGGCCGTTGTACCCGATGGACGCGAACTGCCCCATCGATCGATCATACGTTCGAATGGCCGCCCGGTTCGTCGAGTTCTTCGTTTTCGAGCCCCGGCCCGGGCCCGCCGATATAGTCGGCTCAGCTACCAAGGGGAGGTCACATGAAGTTGGCGTGTGCCGCCGGCCTATTGGCGCTGGCCGGGCTGCTCACCACCGGGGTGGGCGTCGCCGGCGCCGACGAGATCGAGGTCGAGGGCAACTACTCGAGCCAGGCCGGCTGCGAAGCGGACGCCCCGCACGTCGAGCTCATGCACAACGACAACCTGTACACCCATTGGGACTGCCGCCTGGGCTCCGACGGGTTCTGGCACGTCTGGCTGCTGAACTGAGCTTCGGCCAGCGGCGGGGCCGTCCTCCGCTTCTGGCACCATAGCGGCGTGCGGAACCCGCTTCGCCGCCCGCCGTCCGCGCTGGACCCGCTGCTCGTCGGGCTGCTCGCCGTCGCGGTGAGCCTGGGTGGCGCGTCGCGCCCGTCGTTCTGGTACGACGAGGCCGCCACCATCTCGGCGGCCTACAGCCGTTCCCTCGCCCAGTTGTGGCGGATGCTCGGCAATGTCGACGCCGTGCACGGCGCGTACTACCTCCTCATGCACGCCTGGTTTCAGGTTTTTCCGCCCACCGAGTTCTGGTCGCGCGCGCCGAGCGGGCTGGCCGTCGGTGGCGCCGCCGCCGGAATCGTGGTGTTGGGCAAGCAGTTTTCGTCGCGCACGGTCGCGCTGGCTACCGGCGTCTTCTGCGCCATCCTGCCCCGGACGACCTGGGCGGGCATCGAGGCCCGCCCCTATGCGTTGTCGATGATGGCCGCCGTGTGGCTAACGGTGCTGCTGGTTCGCGCCGCGCGCCGCGACACCGGCTGGCTGTGGGCGGCCTACGGCGCCGCCCTCGCCGCGTCGATCGCGCTCGAGGTATACCTCGCCCTGCTGGTGGCCGCCCACCTGATCCTCCTCATCGTGTCACGTTGCGCGCGAACGGTTTTGCTGCGGTTCGCCGCCGCGTCAGCTGTCGCGGTCGGCGCCATGGCGCCGTTCCTGCTGACGGTCGCCGGGCAGGCGCACCAGATCAGCTGGATCGCGCCGATCGGTCGCCGGACCCTCGAAGACGTGGTGGTGCAACAGTATTTCGAGCGCAGCCCGCCGTTCGCCGTGCTGTCGGCGCTCGTAATCGCGGCGGCTGTCGCGTTGTGGCTCAGCGGATCTGCCGCCCTGGCGCGGGCCGACGGGCAACTGCTGGCCCTGGCGGCCGCGTGGCTAACCCTGCCGACCGCGGTCATCCTGGCCTACTCGGCGGTGGTGCATCCCATCTACACCCCGCGCTATATGACGTTCACGGCGCCGGGAATGGCGCTGATCCTGGGGGTCTGCGCCGCGGCGGTGACGGTCCGGCCGTGGCGGACGGCGGCCCTGGTCACGCTCTTCGCCGCCGCCGCGACACCGAATTATCTCTTCGCGCAACGTAACCCCTACGCCAAGTACGGGATGGACTACAGCCAGGTGGCCGATCTGATCAGCGCGAAGGCCGCACCCGGCGATTGCCTGCTGGTGAACGACACGGTGACGTTCATGCCCGCCCCGATGCGCCCGCTCCTGGCGGCGCGCCCGGACGCCTATCGCAAGCTGATCGACCTCACCCTGTGGCAGCGGGCCACCGACCGCAACGACGTCTTCGACACCAACCTCATCCCGGAGGTCGTCGCGAATCCGTTGAGCCACTGCGGCGTCGTGTGGATCATCACCCAGGGCGACCCGTCACAGCCGGCGCACGAGCAGGGCCCGGCGATCCCACCCGGCCCGGTCTACTGGGCGACCCCCGCCTTCGCGGTCCCGCACGACCTGGGCTTCCGGCTCGTCGAGCGTTGGCAGTTCAACCTGGTTCAGGTGTTCAAAGCGCAGCGCTAGTCACCAGATGCGGATGTAGTCGACCAGCATCGAGGCCGGGAAGGTGCCCGCAGCCGGATCCCCGGCGCCGACACCTCCCACGGCGAGGGTGAACATCGGCGTCATCCAGTAGCCGGGAATGTTGAACGGCCACCGGAAGTCGTCCGGGGCGCCGCCGGCGACGTGGATGGGCTTGTTGGGAACCTTGAAGTACTCGGCGCCGTCCCGCGCGAATTCGAATCCCTCTTCGCCCCAATGCATTCGCCAGGTGTGCCAGTTGCTGTCAACCAGCCCGGGGATCGACTTGCCCTCCCAGGTCTTGCCGTTGGACGCCGCGTGCACGGTGGTGCCCGGCGCCCACTGGCCGTTGCCGTACCACTCGAAGATGTCCACCTCGCCGTCGGGCAGCGGGTCCTCGTTGACGCCCCAGAACGACGGCCACAGGCCGGGGTACAGGCAGTCGAGCTTGATCCGCGCCTCCCAGGTCTGGTTGATCATGCTGCGGAAGTTGCCTCGCAGCTTGCCGCTGTAATAGGTGTTGCTCAGCAGATCGTGGGTGGCGCAGAGGACGAGGTTGGAATGCCCGTCCTGGAACACGTTTTGGCGATCGTCGCGATAGATGCCCTCGACCGGCGGGAACACGTCGTCCTGCCAGGTCTGGATGGTCCACTTGCCGGGATCGGGAGGGGAGCCCGCGGGCCCGTCGAACTCGTCGGCGAAGATGTACGGCCCGCCCGGGCCGGCCGACGGGGGCGCCTGCGGCGCCGGCGGGGTGGCCCAGGCGCCGGGCAAGCGCATCGCCGCCCCCAGCATGCCGAGCCCCGACATCAACATCATGCTGCGACGATCCATCTACAACCCACCAATCGTGAAAGCCGTG
Organism: Mycobacterium sp. E2497; assembly: GCF_001668695.1. Taxonomy (NCBI): domain Bacteria; kingdom Bacillati; phylum Actinomycetota; class Actinomycetes; order Mycobacteriales; family Mycobacteriaceae; genus Mycobacterium; species Mycobacterium sp. E2497. Next base: position 1,317 of record NZ_LZKD01000285.1, on the reverse strand, counting down.
TTTTGACCCAAGCCCGCCACCCCCAGGCAACCTTTGCAAACGGTGTTATGAAACCACGCGCCGGGGTGGCGTGCACCCCGCACCGGGCCCGTGGCGGCGAGTTTTTGCCTGCTGGGCACGACGCGGTTCAGCGGGAACCCGGTTCGCTGAGCTTGACCAGGGTCTTGCCGATGTTGACCCCGGTGAACAGGCCGTTGAGGGCGTCGACGCACGACTCGATGCCGTCGAAGATGGTCTCGCGGTGCCTGAGCCGGCCCTCGGCCTCCCACTGCCGCAGCGCGGCGAAGGCCTCGTCGAAGCGGCCCCACTGGTCGAGGGCGTTGAACCCCTGCATCAACGCCGTCTTGGAGAGCAGGTTCACATAGTTGGCGGGCCCCGGGTGCTCGCCGGTCAGGTAGCTGGAGATGACCCCGCACAGCACCACCCGGGCGCGCGGGGCCAGGCGGCCCAGCACCGCGTCCAGGATCGGCCCGCCCACGTTGTCGAAGTAGACGTCGACGCGCTGCGGGCAGTGTTGCTTGAGCGCCGCCGTCAGGTCGTCGTTCTTGTAGTCGATGCAGGCGTCGAAGCCGAAGTCCTCGACCACCGCCCGGCATTTCTGTGGCCCGCCCGCGATCCCCACCACCCGGGCGCCGGCGATCTTGGCGATCTGCCCGGCCACCGATCCGGTGGCGCCCGCGGCCGCCGAGACCACGACCGTCTCCCCTTCCTTCGGCCGGCCGATGTCGGTCATCCCGAAATAGGCGGTGGCGCCCGTCGGCCCGTACACCGACATGATCGCCAGCTGGTCGTCCTCGCCCGGGATGGGCGTGCTGAACAGGTCGTCGCGGATGATCGCGTACTCGGAGAAGCCGGTCAACGTGGTGACGACGTCGCCGACGGCGTAGGCGTCGCAGCGCGATTCCACCACTTCGCCGATCCCGGCGGCGCGGATGACCTCGCCCAGCTGCACCGGCGGAAGGTAGCTGGGCTGGTCGTCGAGCCACGTGCGGGCGGCGGCGTCGATCCCGACGTAGGTGGTGCGCAGCAGCGCCTCGCCCTCCCCCGGTTCGGGCGCCGGGGTGGTGAGCAGCTCGGTGTCACCGGGCCGGACAAGCCCGGTGGGGCGGCGACGCAACACGACCTGACGGTTCGGCAACTCGGGCACGAACCAGAAACTACCGAACCGCGCGAAACCACCGACGCGAATGGCATATTCAACCCATGGCAGCAAACGACGACCCGGAGGATCGGATCCGGGAACTCGAGCGCCCGCTCGCCGACGCGGCGCGGGCGTCCGAAGCGGGCAGCGCGCAGCGGGCCCGCCGGCGCCGCGCC
>NZ_LZKD01000284.1:0-687 GCF_001668695.1 Mycobacterium sp. E2497 | reverse complement strand
CGGCGCGGATCACCCACTCGAACGCGGCCAGATCGGGATACTCGCGCATGAGCCGGCCCGATTCGTCGAGCACCGCCTCGATCCGGTCGACGGCGGTCCCCGGGCGCGCGGCGGCCGCGCGCAGCCGCGGCAACGCGACGTCGGTCCGCGCCGCTATCGCGGCGTTGATCAGCTCCGCCTTGTTCGGGAAGTAGTGGTACAGGCTGCCGCTGGTGACGTCGGCCGCCCGGGCGATCTCGCGAATCGTGGTGCGCGAATAGCCATTCTCGGCCACACATCGCATCGCGGCGGTGATGATGCGGGCCCGGGTCTGCTCACCGTCGGCACCCACCGGCCGACCCAATTGCGGCGGCGTGACGCTCATGCGGCGGGAAGCCCGCCGCAGCTCCGTCCATCACGCACTACGCACCTCCGCGGCGAAGCCGAAACTAATCGATCACTCGATTATATTCGACCGTGTCGGGGACCGGGAGCCGGCGGACGGGACGCGCGAGTGAGGACAGCACGGTGACGCGGGCGCAACGGGGACGTCCGGTCGGCGCCAGCGGCGAGGAGACGCGGCAGCGGATCGTCGTTGCCACCATGCGCTGCGTGGCCGAATTCGGGTACGCGGGCGCCACCATCCGTGAGATCGCCCGGGCCGCGAACGTCACCAGCGCCAGCCTCTACAACTACTTTCCGAACAAG
>NZ_LZKD01000283.1:0-5784 GCF_001668695.1 Mycobacterium sp. E2497 | reverse complement strand
CGTTGACCGCCGCGATCAGGCGCATCGCCGACAGCGAGTCCCCGCCCAGGTCGAAGAACGAGTCGTCGACGCCGACCCGCTCCAGCCCCAGCACCTGTCCGTAGATCCCGACCAGGATCTCCTCGGCGGGAGTAGACGGGGCGCGGTAGTGATCCACGTCCTGGTACTCCGGTTCGGGCAGGGCCCTGCGATCGAGCTTGCCCGAGGAGGTCATCGGGAATTCCTCGAGCGCCACGATGTGTGTCGGCACCATGTACTCGGGCAACCACGCGTTCAGCTGCTCGCGCACCTCACCGATCTTGGTGTTGGTGCGGGGGTCGTTGGCGTGGCTGGTGCGCTGCCGCACCCCCGCCGGGGGCAGGTACAGATCGGTCAGGGCCGCGGCCGGCTGGTGGTCGGCGTCGACGAAAACCGCACTGAGAGTGCCGGGTTGGGCACCCCAGGTAACGGCGACACGATAGCCGGCGGAGTCGCCCACGCGATGCAGCTCTTCGGCGACGGTGACGGCGACCTCGGGACTGGCTTGGGCGAGCGCGTCCTCGACGGATAGGCCCGCGGCGAGCGCACTCTGGACGCGGACGTCGGCGATCACTCCGGCCTGGGGGATGTCGGTGACGCGGACGACGGCAGGACGCAGCGAGACCAGGTCGTCACGAAGTCCATCGAGGCCCGCGCGGTCGGCCCACGACCAGGTGGGCGCGGTGGCCACCGACCGCACGGGCGCGGGCGCCTTGTGGATGACGACGTCGTAGCGGTACCTGTTCAGCTCGTTGTCGGACAAGCCGCGTTTGAGTTGGATTTCCAATCCGCCCGCCGACGGGCGGTTGACGGCCCAGGTGGTGAAAAAGTCCGGGGCCAGGAGCAATTCGGTTTCACCGAGCATGGCGTGGCTGACCCGCTTGCGGATCTCGTCGGCGTCGGCGGCTTCGGCGCTGCGGGACAGGGCTATCCCGGTCTGGAACGCGCCCTGCAGTGCGTGGTTACGGACGTCACCGATGAACAGCGCGCCGCCGGGGGCCAGCAGCTCCATCGCGTTGTCGATGACCTCGGCCAGATATCCCGCGTTCGGGAAGTACTGGACGACCGAGTTGACGATGACGGTGTCGAAATGGCCGCGCGGCAACCGGTCCGTGACGTGGGCGGGCTGGGTGAGCAACTCGACCCGGTCCCGCCATCCGAACTGCGACTGCTCCAGTGAGCGGGCCAGGTTTTCGATGGCCACGGGCGAGAAGTCGGTCGCGACATACTGATCGCACTCCGGCGCGATCTGCGACAGCAGCAAACCCGAACCGGCGCCGATCTCGAGGACGCGCCGCGGCCGCAGAGCCATGATCCGATCCACCGTGGCGGCACGCCATTCGATCATCTCGTCGAGCGGGATCGGCTCGCCGGTGTAGCTGCTGTTCCAGCCGCGGAAGTCCATGCCGAATCCGGATCCGAGATCGGCGCCGTACAGGTCGTCGTAGAGGTGTTGCCACTCTTCGACGTCTTCCACGTCGTGCTCGGCGTTGGTGTTGTGGTCGAGGGTGACGTAGGCGACCAGATGAGAGCCGGCGGCGCCGTCACGCACGGTGACGGCGGCCTGGGTGACATGCGAGCATGCCAGCAGCGTGTTCTCGATCTCGCCCAATTCGATGCGCTGGCCGCGCAGTTTGATCTGCTTGTCGGCGCGACCCACGAAATCCAGGGTGCCGTCGCGGGTCCAGCGCACCAGGTCGCCGGTGCGGTACATGCGCGAGCCGGCGCCGCCAAATGGGTTGGCCACGAACCGTTCCGCCGTCAGGTCCACGCGCCCCATGTAGCCGTGCGCCAGCGCGGGCCCGCTCACGTACAGCTCACCCACCAACCCGATGGGCGCCGGGTTCAGCCAGCCGTCGAGCACCATGGCGCAGACGCCCGCGATCGGGGTGCCGATCCGAACCGGCCCCTCGGCCGGCAGGGGTGCACTCATGGTGACCCAGATGGTGGTTTCGGTCGGGCCGTACACGTTGAACATGCCCCGGCCCGGCGCCCACGCGGCCACCAGCTCCGCCGGGCACGCCTCGCCGCCGACCATCAATCTGTCGAATTCGGGCAGCCGCGAACGATCCAGCGACGACAGCACCGTCGGGGTCAGGAAGGCCGCGTTGACGCGTTGGCTTTGCAGCAACGCGGTCAGCGGCTCCCCCGCATACACCCCGGGAGGGGCCACCACCAGCGCCGCCCCCGACACCGCCGCCAACAGCATCTCGCCGACCGACGCGTCGAAGGTCGGCGCGGCCACCATCAGCACCCGCGTGTCCGCGCTCAGCCCGCACGACTCGCGTTGCGCGGCAGCCCATCCCAGCAGCCCCTCGTGGCCCACCACCACGCCTTTGGGGACGCCGGTCGACCCCGAGGTGAAGATCACGTAGGCGGCGTCATGGGCCGTCAGTGGGGCCAGCCGATCGGCGTCGGTGATCGGGTTCGCGCTGACCCCCGACAGGTCCAGCCCATCGATCCGGATAACCGGGCGCGGTCCAGCCGCGGCCACTTCATCGGTGGCGCAAGTCAATACGCAGACCGCGCCCGCTGCTTCGAGTACCGTGGTGATCCGCTCGACCGGGTGGTCCAGATCCACCGGCGCGTGCACGCCGCCGGCCTTGATCACCGCCCACCACGCGACCACCAACTCGAGGCAGCGATCCATCGCCACGCCCACGGCGAGCTCGGGACCCACGCCGGCGTCGATCAGCTTGCGGGCCAGGCGGGTCGACCATTCGTCGAGCTGACGGTAAGACAGCCGCCGCTCGCCGTCGACCACGGCGACGGCGTCCGGGTCGGCCGCGACGGCCGCCGCCAGCAACTCCGGGGCAACGCCCACCGGCGCGGCCGTACCGGCGCCGGACAGCTTCGCCAGCACCAGGTCGCGCTCGTCGCGGCCGAGCAGCTGGACCCCGGACAGGCGCCGTCCGGGATCGGACGTCATCGCCACCAACACCCGCTGGAACCTCTCGACGAGCGCTTCGACGCTCTCGGTGTCGAACACGTCGGCGTCGAACTCGACGTGCAGGCCGAGTTCACGGCCCGGGAGCGCCTCCATCGTCAGTGGGTAGTGGTTGTATTCACGGTTGGTGAACCCGGCGATCGCCAGCCCGTCGGGGCCCAACTGCATGCCGTCGCCGATCGGGTAGTTCTCGTAGACGAACAGGGTGTCGAAGAGCTGCTCGTGGCCGGTGATGCGATGAATGTCGTTGAGCGCCAGGTGCTGATGTTCAAGCGTGTCGTTGTTGGTGTCCTGCAGCTGACGCAGGAGGTCCGCGGCGGTGGTGGTCGCGCCGATGTTGGCGCGCACCGGCACGGTGTTGATCAACAGCCCCACCATCGATTCCGCGCCGGCCACGTCCAGTTGGCCCACGCGAGACCGCGGGGTGCCGAAGACGACGTCGTGCTGACCGGTCAGCGAGGTCAGCAGCAACGCCCAGGCGCCGTGCAGGACGGTGCTGACGGTGGTCTGGCAAGAGCGTGCCAGTTCGGTGACCGCACTCGTGGTCTCCTCGGCCACGCGGAAGGATGCCGCACCGCGCCGCCCTTGGCCCAGGCGATCTTTCGGGCCGACGAGCGTCGGCGCCTCGAAGTCGGCGAGCACCTCAGCCCAGGCCGCGCGGGCGGCATCGACGTCGCGATCGGCCAGCCAGGTGACGAAGCTGCGGTAGGGGGCGGCGGCGGGCAGCGGTTCACCGTAGTAGCTGGTGAAGATTTCGCGCAGCAGGATGGGCAACGACCACCCGTCGAGCACGATGTGGTGGTTGGTCAGCACCAGCCGGTGCCGGGCCTCTCCGGTACGGATCACCGCGACCCGGAAGGGCGGCTGGTCGGCCAGGTCGCCGACGGCGGCGCGTTCGGCGGCGCAGAGCTCTTCGATCTGCCGCTCGGTGTCGAGGTCGGTGTACCGCCATGCCACCGCCGGGCGGGCCGGGATGATCTGCACCGGTTCGTCGAACCGTTCGTAGAATCGGGCCGCCAGGTGCGGATGCCGGTTGATGACCGTGTGTACCGCATCGTGCAGGCGGTCGGGGTCCAGCGGGCCGGTGAGCGTGAAATCCAGTTGCACCGCATACATGTCGTCGCTGCCGTGCGCGGTGCTCGAATGGAAGAGCAGACCCTGCTGCAGCGGGGTCAGCGGCAGGATGTCGGCGAGGTCGTATCGCCGTTGCAGCTCGTCGATCTGCGGTTGGCTCAGCCGGGCGGGCGCGATGTCCGAGGGCGTGAGCCCGCCGCCACCGGCCCGCACGTGCGCGCAGATGCCGGACAAAGCGTCGAACCACAATTGGCTCAACCGGCCGATCTGCGCTTCGTCGAGCGCCGACGGCGCCCACGTCCAGTTGGCGCGCAGTTGCGGGCCGGCGTCGGTGTCGACGGTGCCGGCGTTGAGTTCGACAGTGTGTGCCAACGGCATCGGGATCGCCGCGGCGGCGCCGCTCAACGAGAGGCTCTCCGGGTGCAGCCGCCACAGCTCATCGGGCAGCTCGGTTCCCGTGACCAGGCGACCGAGGTAGTTGAACCCGATCGGCGGGTCGGCCCCGTCGATCTTCGCGTCGCCGTTAAGGTAGCGCAGCGCACCGTAGGTCAGCGGGTGCGGCACGGCGCGAAGCTGTTCCTTGGCTTCCTTGATCAGCGTTCCCAGCTCCGGCTCGCCGGCCACCACCTGGGACCAGGACGCCCCGCTCACGGTCAAGGACACCGGGTATTTGGTGGTGAACCAGCCGACGGTGCGCGACAGGTCCACGTCAGGCGCGAGTTCCTCGTGACGGCCGTGGCCTTCGACGTCGATGCCGATCGAGGCCTCGCCGCCCAGGAACTCCGTCCACGCCAGCCCGAAGGCGATCAGCAGAATGTCTTGCACGCCGGCATGAAACGCCGCCGGCGCCTCGCCGATGAGCGTGCGGGTGACCTCGACGTCCAATGACACCGACAGGTGCCCGGCGGCGGCGTAGGTGTCGGCCTCGGGGCGCACCGCCGGCAGTGCGGGCGGGGTCGCCGCAATCCGCTTCCAGGCCCCGGCTTGCTCGATGACTTCCGGGCGACGCGCGTGCTCGCCCAGCAGCGACGCCCAGCGGGCGAACGACGTCCCGCCTCCGGGCAGCGCCACCGGCTGCCCGCCGCGGTGCTGGGCCCACGCGATGTTCAAGTCCTCCAACAGGACTCGCCAGGACACCCCGTCGACGGCGAGGTGGTGGACGATCAACGCCAGCTGGCCGGTGGGGCCGGCCCACACCGCGCTCAGCATCGTTCCGGCGGCGGGGTCCAGCCGCGACCGGGCCGCCGTCAGCGCCTCGTCCGAGAGAACATCCGCCGACCGCAGGCAGCCGGTCGCATCCACGGAACCCGCCTCGGGCACCCACAGCGCCCATCCGTCGGCACCGTCGCCCTCGACGCGCAGCCGCAGCATGGCGTGCCGATCCAGCAAGGCCTGCAACACAATCGCCACGTCGGCCTCGGTCACCCCTGCGGGCGCCTGCAGCAGCATCGTTTGGTTGAACTGGTCGGTCGGGCCGTTCACGCCGTGCAACCACCGCATGATCGGGGTGGCCTGCACCGGACCGAGACCCTCGTCGATCACCTCGGTTTGGCCGCCGGTCGTCGCGGCCACGCTGGCCAGGCGGGCAACGGTCTGTTCGACGAAGACGTCGCGGGGCCGGCAGCTCAGGCCGGCGGCCCGCGCCCGCGACACCACCTGCAGCGCCAGGATGCTGTCGCCGCCGAGTTCGAAGAAGGAGTCGTCGGTGCCCACGCGGTCGACGCCAAGGACCTCGGCGTAGATGC
>NZ_LZKD01000282.1:0-9413 GCF_001668695.1 Mycobacterium sp. E2497 | reverse complement strand
CTCGGTTGATGGCGCAGTCCCCGCACGCGATCACCCGGCGCGGCAACGGGGTCCTCGATCGTGGCCCGCAACGGGTGCGAGGTGGAGATCTCGGGCGCGTTCGGGCCGGTCTATGACGCCGAGCGGTTCGGTGCCCGCCTGGTGGCGTCGCCGCGGCACGCGGATGCGCTGCTGGTGACCGGCGTCGTGACGCACAACATGGCCGGCCCGTTGCGGGCCACGATCGAGGCCACCCCGTTGCCGCGCCGGGTGATCGCGTGCGGGGACTGCGCCATCAACCGAGGGGTCTTCGCCGGCGCCTATGGCGTGGCGGGCGCGGTCGGCGAGCTGGTGCAGGTGGACATGGAGATCCCGGGCTGCCCGCCGTCGCCGAGCGAGATCGTCGCGGCCCTGCGGGCGGTGACCGGCAAATGACCGCGGCGTTGGCCACCCGCGCGGTGCCCGTCCCAGACGTGTTGCGCCGCAACGCCCCCGCGCCCGTCTGTGCGGGCGCGCTGACCGCGCTGCTGGGTGCCGGCGGGGTGTGGGCCGGCGCGCTGGGAATGTTCGGTCCGGTGCGCGCCGTCCGCATCGGGTGGTTGCTTCCGTTGTCGGGCGTCGAGCTCAGCCTCGATCCGCTGGGCGGATTCTTCATGGCGCTCACGGGAGCCGTCGCAATCGTGGCCGGGCTGTACACGATCGGGTATGCCCGGCGCGAGCAGCTGGGGCCGGTCACCCTGGCGGTGCTTCCGGCGTTTGTCGCGGCGATGCTGCTGGTGCCGGCGGCGGCGTCGGTCACCACCTTCCTGCTGGTGTGGGAGTTGATGGCGGTCGCGTCTCTGGTGTTGGTGCTCGCCCACCACACTCGGCCGGAGGTCCGTTCCGCTGCGTTGGTGTACGCGGTGATGACCCAGTTGGGCTTCGTGGCGATCCTGGTCGGCCTGATGGTGTTGTCGGCTGCCGGCGCGGCGGACCGGTTCGCCGACTTGCACCGGATACCCCAGGGCGCGTGCACCGCGGTGTTCTTGTTGACGCTGGCGGGCTTCGGCTCGAAGGCGGGGCTGGTGCCGCTGCACGCGTGGCTGCCGCGCGCCCACCCGGAGGCGCCGAGCCCGGTGTCGGCGCTGATGAGCGCGGCGATGGTCAACCTCGGCGTCTACGGCATCTGCCGCGTCGATCTGCAACTGCTCGGCCCGGGTCCGCGCTGGTGGGGGCTGACCATGATGGTCGTCGGCGGGTTGTCGGCCCTCTACGGCGTGGTGCAGGCGTCGGTGGCCACCGATCTCAAACGGCTCCTGGCGTATTCGACGACCGAGAACCTCGGGTTGATCACCCTGGCGCTGGGCGGCGCCACGCTGTTCGCGGCCGCGGGCGCGAACGGCCCGGCGACGATCGCGGCGGCCGCCGCCATGCTGCACCTCGTCGCCCACGCGGCGTTCAAGAGCCTCGGATTCCTCGCCGCGGGATCGGTGTTGGCCGCGACCGGGCTGCGCGACCTGGACCGGCTGGGCGGCCTGGCCCGCCGCATGCCGGCGACGACAATCCTGTTCGGGGTGGCCGCGCTGGGGGCATCCGGATTGCCGCTGGGCGCCGGATTCGTCAGCGAGTGGCTGCTGCTGCAGTCGCTGATCCACACGGCGCGAGAGCATTCCGCCGTCCTGGCGTTGACGACGCCGCTGGCGGTGGGCGCGGTGGCGCTCACCACGGGTCTCGGCGTGGCGGCGATGGTCAAGGCGTTCGGGATCGGGTTCTTGGCGCGGCCGCGCTCGGAGCGGGCCGCCCGGGCTCGGGAGTCGCCGCGCACTATGGTGGCCGGGATGGGGATCGCGGCCGCGGCCTGTCTGGTGCTGGCGGTGGCACCCTCGGCCGTCGGGCCCGCGCTGGGCCGGGCGATCGCGGCGCTCCCGGCGGCCCGGACGGTGCAATTCAGCGGTATCGGCGCTGTGGTGCGGCTGCCCGGCCTGCCGGGGTCGATCGCACCCGGGGTGATCGCGGCCGGCGTCGTGCTGGCCGCGCTGGTCGCGGCCGTGCTCGCCCGTTGGCGGTCCGGCCGTCGCCCGGCGCCCGCCACACTGCCGCTATGGGCTTGTGGCGCAAACGATCTCACGTCGCGAATGCAGTACACCGCCACGTCGTTCGCCGAGCCGCTGCAAAGAATCTTCGACGACGTGCTGCGCCCCGACACCGACGTCGAAGTCACCCACACCGCCGAGTCGCGTTATCTGGCCGACAAGATCACCTACCGGACCAGAATCGCCGACGCGATCGAGGAACGCTTATATCCGCCGGTGATCCGTGCGGTCGCGGCCGCGGCCGGATTGGTGCGCCGCGCCCACCCGGGCAGCGTGCACCTGTACCTGGCCTACGGCGCGCTCGGTGTGCTGATCGTCCTGGTGGTCGCCCGATGAACGCCCTGTCCTACGCCGCGGGTGCGGCTCAGATCGGCGGCGTGATGGCCGGCGCGCCGCTGGTGGTCGGGCTGACCCGGCAGGTCCGCGCCCGGTGGGAGGGCCGCGTCGGCGGCGGCGTCCTGCAGCCGTGGCGCGACATCATCAAACAGCTTGGCAAACAACGGATCACCCCACGCGGCACAACGCTGGTGTTCGCGGCCGCACCCGCTATCGTCGCCGGGACCACACTGCTGATCGCCGCGATCGCGCCGCTGGTCGCCACCGGATCGCCACTGGACGCCGGCGCCGACCTGTTCGCCGTGGTCGGACTGCTGTTCGTCGGGACCGTCGCGCTGACCCTGGCCGGCATCGACACCGGCACCTCGTTCGGCGGCATGGGCGCCAGCCGCGAGATCACCATCGCCGCACTCGTCGAACCGACCATCTTGCTGGCGGTCTTCGCCCTGTCCATGCCGGCCGGATCGGCGAATCTCGGTGCGCTGGTGGCGCATACGGTCGCCCATCCCGGGCAGGTGGTGTCGCTGGCCGCGGTGCTGGCCTTCACCGCGCTGGTGATCGTGATCGTCGCCGAGACCGGGCGGCTGCCGGTGGACAACCCGGCCACCCATCTCGAGCTGACGATGGTCCACGAGGCGATGATCCTCGAATACGCCGGTCCGCGGCTGGCCCTGGTCGAGTGGGCGGCCGGGATGCGACTCACCGTGCTGCTGGCGCTGCTGGCAAACCTGTTCGCGCCGTGGGGCATTGCCGGCGGCCGGCCCGGCGCCGTGGACATCGTCGTCGGCCTCGCGGCGGTGACGGTCAAGGTCGCGGTGCTGGCGGGACTGCTGGCCACCGTCGAGGTGTTCGTCGCCAAGCTGCGGCTGTTCCGGGTCCCCGAGTTGCTGGCCGGGTCGTTCCTGTTGGCGTTACTCGCGGTCGTCGCCGCCAACTTCTTCGTGGTGCCGGCATGACGTACGGCACGTTCTCGGTACTGGTCGACCTCGCCGCGGGCGGCCTGCTGCTGGCCGCGGTGCTGATCGTGTGGCGCCGCGACCTGGTCGCCATCATCCGGCTGCTGGCGTGGCAGGGCGCCGCCCTGTCGGCCATCCCGGTGCTGCGCGGGGTGTACGACCACGACCGCGCGCTCGTCGGCGTCGGCGTGGCCGTGCTCATCCTGCGAGTTGCGGTGCTGCCACGGCTGCTGGCCCGCGCCGGCAGCGCCGAATCGCGGTCGCGCCGGGAAGCCACCCCACTGGTGAACACCGCCACGTCGCTGCTCATCACCGCCGCGCTGACGCTGGCCGCGTTCGCCGCCACCGGACCCCTGGTGAACCTGCAGCCCGCCGCCACGACCACCGCGGTGCCGGCCGCCACCGCGGTGGTGCTCATCGCCCTGCTCGTGATGGTCACCCGGCGGCACGCGGTGTCGCAGGCGGCGGGATTCCTCATGCTGGACAACGGGATCGCCGCCACCGCGTTCCTGCTCACCGCCGGAGTTCCGCTGATCGTCGAACTCGGCGCCTCGCTGGACGTGTTGTTCGCCGTCATCGTGATCGGCGTGCTGACGGGCCGGCTGTCGCACGCCTTCGGCGGTGCCGACCTGGACGCGCTGCAGGAGCTGCACGACTGATGACCGGTTTACTGCTCGCCGCGATCCTCACCCCCGTCGGTGCCTCGGTGGCCGTTCTGGTCGCCGGGTGGCGCCGGGCGACCGCGACGCTGATCGTCGGATCGGCGGTGACGGTGCTGGCGTGCGGCGCGGCGCTCGCGTTCGATGTCGGATCCGGCACGCGGTTGGCGTTGGGCGGGCTGTTGCGGGTCGACGCGCTCACCGCCACGATGCTGATCATCATCGGAATCGTGGCCACACTGGCCACCTGGGCCAGCATCGGCTACCTCGACGCCGAGCTCGCGCACGGCCACACCGATTCGCGCGGGGCCCGGGTGTACGGGGCCCTGACGGCGGGCTTTTTGGCCGCGATGGTTGTCGCCGTGTGCGCCAACAACATCGGCGTGATCTGGATCGCGATCGAGGCCACCACGGTGATCACCGCCTTCCTGGTCGGACACCGCCGCACCCGAAGCGCGCTCGAAGCGACCTGGAAGTACGTCGTGATCTGCTCGGTCGGCATCGCCGTCGCCTTCCTGGGCACGGTGCTGCTCTATTACGCCGCCGAGCATGCCGGCGCGCCGGCCGCCGCCGCCCTGAACCTCGACGTGCTGGCGGCGCACGCCGGCGGGCTCGATCGCGACATCGCCCGGCTGGCGGGCGGATTGCTGCTCATCGGCTACGGTGCCAAGGCCGGGTTGTTCCCGTTCCACACCTGGTTGGCCGACGCCCACAGCCAGGCGCCGGCGCCGGTTTCGGCGCTCATGAGTGGGGTGCTGTTGTCGGTGGCCTTCTCGGTGTTGATTCGCCTCAAGCCGGTCATCGCGGGCGCCACCGGGCCCACGTTCATGCGGTCGGGCCTGCTGGTGATCGGGCTGGCGACGCTGGTAATCGCCGCGCTGATGCTGACGGTGACACCGGACATCAAACGCATGCTGGCCTATTCGTCCATGGAGAACATGGGACTGATCGCAATCGCCGCGGCGGCCGGCACCTCGCTGGCCATCGCCGCGCTGCTGCTGCACGTCCTGGCTCACGGGATAGGCAAGACGGTGCTCTTCCTGGCGAGCGGCCAGCTGCAGGCCGCCCACGACTCGACGAAGATCGCCGACATCACCGCGGTGCTGAGGCGTTCCCGCCTCATCGGTGTGTCACTGGCCGTCGGTGTGGTGGTCCTGCTCGGCCTGCCGCCGTTCGCGATGTTCGCCAGCGAGCTGGCCATCGCCCGTTCCCTCGCCGACGCCCGGCTCACCTGGGCCCTCGCCGCCGGCATGCTGCTGGTCGCGATCGCCTTCGCCGCGCTGGCCCGCAACGCGGGCCGGATCCTGCTGGGCGGCCCGGGCGCCGCGCCACGGATCGCGGTCCCGCGAACGGTGGCGGCCGCCCTGGCCGTCGGCATCGCCGCATCGATCGCCCTCGGTGCCACCGCCGGCCCGCTCACCGACCTGTTCACGATCGCGGCCCGCGAGGTCGGGGGACCGCGATGAGGCCGCAATGGCAGCGTCACCGGCTGTCCCAGGACCGGCTGGCGGATACGGCTGAGGACCTGCTGGGCAGGGGGTTTCGGCTGGGCCTGGTGGCCGCGCACGACGACGGCGCCGCCTTCCGTGTCGTCTACCTGTTCCTGGCCGGGTGGCCGGATCGCCGCGTCGAGCTGGAATGCGTTGTGCCGAAGGATGATCCGGTGGTTCGATCGCTGGCCTACCTGTCGTTCGCCGCCAGCCGCTTCGAGCGGGAAATGGCCGACCTGTACGGAATCCGGTGCGTCGGGCATCCCAAGGCGCGCCGCCTGGTGCGGCACGCCCACTGGCCCGAAGAGTGGTACCCGATGCGCGGCGACGCGCCGCCCGCCCCTGAATTCGATGGTGCGGGCCGGTTTCCGTTTGTCACCGTCGAGGGGCCCGGGGTCTACGAAATCCCGGTGGGTCCCGTGCACGCCGGGCTGATCGAACCCGGCCATTTCCGGTTCTCCGTCGCCGGCGAAACCGTGCTGCGGCTCAAGGCCCGGCTGTGGTTCGTCCACCGGGGCATGGAGAAGCTTTTTCACGGCCGGCCCGCCGGCGGCGCGGTCGATCTGGCCGAACGCGTCAGCGGCGACACCTCCGTCGGGCACGCGCTCGCCCACTGTCTGGCCGTCGAGGACGCGCTCGGGATGGAACTTCCCGACGAAGTGCACCGGTTGCGGGCGCTCCTGGTCGAACTCGAACGGCTCTACAACCACGCCGCCGACTTGGGGGCACTGGCCAACGACGTCGCTTTTTCGCTCGCGAACGCGCACGCGCAACGCATCCGCGAAGAGTTGTTGCGACTCAACGCCACAGTGACCGGGCATCGGCTGCTGCGCGGCGCCGTCCGCCCGGGCGCCGTCACATTGCGGGCGCTGCCCGATGTCGCCGCGCTGCGGCGGATCGCCGACGACCTCGCCGAGATCGCCGAACTGACGCTCGGCAACACCGTGGTGTACGACCGGTTCGCCGGGACCGCCGCCCTGCACCGCGACGACGCGCACGCCCTCGGCTGCCTGGGCTACGTAGCGCGGGCGAGCGGCATGCGCACGGACGCCCGCGTCGAACACCCCACCGTCGCGCTCCCCGTCACCGAGATCGGCGCCGCCGCGGGTGACGTGCTGGCCCGCTACACCGTGCGGCGCGACGAATTCGCCGCGTCCACCGAACTGGCGTGTCACCTGATCGAATCACACTGCGGCCCAATCGAATACGACGTCGAGGCACCGGCGCCGCGGATGCCCCGCAGCGGCATCGGCATCGTCGAGGGCTGGCGCGGGACCATCGTGCACCGCGTCGAGACCGACCCCGCCGCTCGGCTCACCCGCGCGAAGATCGTCGACCCGTCGTGGTTCAACTGGCCGGCGCTGCCGGTTGCGATGGCCGACACGATCGTCCCCGACTTCCCGCTGGCCAACAAGAGCTTCAACCAGTCCTACGCCGGCAATGATCTCTGACGAGCGTTGACCCCCGGCTACGCTTCGCCCAGCAATGCGAAACGGCCGTCGGCCGTCCGGGTCACCAGGCCGTCGGCCAGCAGCGAATCCAGTGCGCGGTCGCGCTGGGTGGTGTCGGTCAGCCACGCCACGTCTAGCTCCGCCCGCGTCACCGGGGAATCGTTGGCGCGCAACACATCCAGCAACCTGCCGCGGACCTGACGGTCGGTTCCGGCGTAGGTCTGCACCCGCCGCGCCGGCCCCTGCGCCGGGGCGTAGCCGGCGTCCCGCCACGCGCACCGGGTGAGCGGGCACAACCCGCACCGCGGCGCCCGCGCCGTGCACACCGTCGCGCCCAGCTCCATCAGTGCCACCGAAAACCGCGGCGCCGCATCGTCGACCGGCAGCAGCGCGTCCACGTCGGCGTGGTCGCGGGTCGCGGACGGGTTCCCGGCATCCGCCCGCCCGTGCACGGCCCGAGCGACGACCCGGCGCACGTTGGTGTCCACCACCGGAACCCGTTGGCGGTAGGCGAAACAGGCGACGGCGCGCGCGGTGTAGCTGCCGATGCCGGGCAGGGTCAGCAGGGTGTCGACCTCGGCCGGGACGACATCGCCGTGCTCGCGCGCGATGACGGTCGCGCATTCGTGCAAGCGCTTCGCCCGCCTCGGGTAACCCAGCTTGCCCCAGGCCCGCAACACGTCGGCCGCGCTGGCCGCCGCGGTCGCCGACGGGGTGGGCCAGCGCGACACCCAGTCCGACCAGATCGGCAGCACCCGCGACACCGGCGTCTGCTGCAGCATGAATTCACTGACTAGGATCTGCCACGCGCTGACGCCGGGCCCCCGCCAAGGCAGGTCGCGACGGGATCGTTCGTACCAGTCGAGCAACTCGTCGGCTGAAATATTTGGCCGCCCGTTTACCAGCGGATGCGGCATGATGTCAGCCATGCCTAACACCAGTCCGGTAACCGCATGGAAAGCACTCAAAGAGGGTAACGAGCGATTCGTCGCCGGGAGGCCCCAGCATCCCAGCCAGAGTGTCGAACACAGGGCCAGCCTGGCCGGTGGGCAGAAGCCGACCGCGGTCGTGTTCGGCTGCGCAGACAGCCGGGTGGCGGCCGAGCTCATCTTCGACCAGGGTCTGGGCGACATGTTCGTGGTGCGCACCGCCGGACAGGCCATCGACTCGGCGGTGCTGGGCTCCATCGAGTTCGCCGTGACGGTCCTCGACGTGCCGCTCATCGTCGTCCTGGGCCACGACAGCTGCGGTGCCGTCAAGGCCGCCCTGGCCGCCATCAACGAAGGGTCGATACCCGGTGGTTTCGTGCGCGACGTGGTGGAGCGGGTCGCGCCCTCGATCCTGATGGGCCGCCGGGACGGGCTGAGCCGCGTCGACGAGTTCGAGGAACGGCATGTGCGGGAAACGATCGCCCAGCTCGTGTCGCGTTCGTCGGCGATCGCCGAGCGGATTGGCGAGGGCACCCTGGCGGTCGCCGGCGCCACCTACCACCTGGCCGACGGGCGGGCGGCACTGGTCGACCACGTCGGCGACATCGGCGAATAGCGGGGAGTAAACGACTTTCTGGGCCTGTCACTAACACGACGGTCGGCCAGCAAACCCCGCGACACGCCGGGGCGGGTCAGGCAACTCGGCGTGACCTGGGCCTACGCTGCAAACGTGCTGGATCTGGAACCGCGTGGCCCGCTACCCACCGAGATCTATTGGCGGCGCCGTGGCCTGGCCGTGGGCGTCGCGGTCGTCGTCGTCGGGATCGTGGTCGCCGCGGTCATCGCCTTCATGGGACACAACTCGGGCGCCAAGCCCGCCAGTGTCGACAAGCCCAATTCCGCTCAGAGCAAGCCCGGTTCGCCCGCCCCGCAGGCGCCTCCGCCGGCGGCCCCCGGGGAGCAGCCCAACCCGGCTGTGCCGCAGCAGGGGCAGAACCCGGAGATGCCCACCCCCACCGCGGCGGTGCAGCCGCCGCCGGTGCTGAAAGAGGGCGACGACTGCCCCGATTCGACGCTGGCCGTCAAGGGCCTGACCAACGCGCCTCAATACTTCATCGGTGATCAGCCGAAGTTCACCATGGTCGTCACCAACATCGGCCTGGTGTCCTGCAAGCGCGACGTGGGTGCCGCGGTGCTGGCGGCCTACGTGTACTCGCTGGACAACAAGCGGCTGTGGTCCAACCTGGACTGCGCGCCGTCCAACGAGACGCTGATCAAGACCTTCACCCCGGGCGAGCAGGTGACTACCGCGGTGACATGGACGGGGATGGGGTCGGCGCCGCACTGCCCGCTGCCGCGGCCGGCGATCGGCCCGGGCACCGGGCCCGGCGGCGGGGGCGGCTGGTTCATGATGAACGGAACCGGCTGCGAACGCAGGTTGCCCAGCTGCACCACGAGGTTGTAGGTGCCCGGGCCGATCGCCGGCCGCGGCAGCGGGCAGTGCGGCGCCGACCCCATCCCCGTCCATGTCACCGCGGTAG
>NZ_LZKD01000281.1:0-1191 GCF_001668695.1 Mycobacterium sp. E2497 | reverse complement strand
CAAGCCTGCGGACAGCATCACCAAGACCGCCGAACTTCTGGAAAACTTCGCGCGCGTGGGACGGATTGGGTGAGGAGCCATACCCCCGACGTCGCCGGTGCACGGCAACTGCAAGGCTAGGACCCGTGACGAAATTCGTTCTCGCCGGGTATGGAACGCGCGGCGACATCGAGCCTTTGGCGGCTGTTGGCCGCGAGCTGGTGCGCCGAGGGCACGACGTGGCCATGGCGGTCCCGCCGGAATTGGTGGGCTTCGCCGAGTCCGCCGGGCTCGCGGCGGTCCCGTACGGCCCGGAACTGCATGATTTCCTCGACGAGGAGTTCCTTCGCAACATGTGGGCGGAGTTCTTCCGGAACATCTGGACGGTCCGCAGCCCGATCAGGTTGATGCGCAAGGTGTGGGAGCCCCTGATCCGGCATTGGGGCGAGGTGAACACCACGCTGACGTCGCTTGCGGCCGGCGCCGACCTGCTCTGCACCGGCCTGAATTTCGAGCAGGCCGCCGCCAACGTCGCCGAGTTCTACGGCATTCCGCTGGCGACACTGCATCACTTCCCGATGCGGGCCAACGGCCAGCTCGTTCCGCGCGTGCCGGCGCCGCTGTTCCGCTCCAGCATGAAGACGGTCGAGTGGTTGTTTTGGCGGTCGACGAAGCGAGTCGAGAACGCACAGCGCCGCGAACTCGGCCTGTCCGCGGCCACGAAACCCTCGCCGCGGCGGATCGCCGAACGCGGTTCGCTCGAGATTCAGGCCTATGACGAAGTCTGCTTTCCCGGCCTGGCCGCCGAATGGGCGAAGAAGTGGGGCGACCGACGGCCCTTTGTCGGTGCGCTGACGATGCAGTTGACCACCGACGCCGACGACGAGGTGTTGTCGTGGATCGCCAAGGGCACGCCGCCGATCTGCTTCGGGTTCGGGAGCATGCCGGTCGCCGAGTCTCCCGCGGACACCGTCGCCCTGATCAGCGCGGCGTGCGAGGAGCTGGGGGAGCGTGCGCTGGTGTGCTCCGGCTGGAGTGACTTCAGTGGGGTGCCGCAGCCCGACCACGTCAAGGTGGTGGGCGTGGTGAATTACACGAAGATCTTCCCCGCCTGCCGGGCGGTGGTTCACCACGGCGGCTCGGGCACCACGGCCGCGGGTCTGCGTGCCGGAATACCGACGTTGATCCTGTGGACCGCGGGAGACCAGCCGT
>NZ_LZKD01000280.1:0-893 GCF_001668695.1 Mycobacterium sp. E2497 | reverse complement strand
CTCGGTTGATGGCGCAGTCCCCGCACGCGATCACCCGGCGCGGCAACGGGGTGGCCTCGATCGGGGCCCGCAACGGGTGCGAGGTGGAGATCTCGGGCGCGTTCGGGCCGGTCTATGACGCCGAGCGGTTCGGTGCCCGCCTGGTGGCGTCGCCGCGGCACGCGGATGCGCTGCTGGTGACCGGCGTCGTGACGCACAACATGGCCGGCCCGTTGCGGGCCACGATCGAGGCCACCCCGTTGCCGCGCCGGGTGATCGCGTGCGGGGACTGCGCCATCAACCGAGGGGTCTTCGCCGGCGCCTATGGCGTGGCGGGCGCGGTCGGCGAGCTGGTGCAGGTGGACATGGAGATCCCGGGCTGCCCGCCGTCGCCGAGCGAGATCGTCGCGGCCCTGCGGGCGGTGACCGGCAAATGACCGCGGCGTTGGCCACCCGCGCGGTGCCCGTCCCAGACGTGTTGCGCCGCAACGCCCCCGCGCCCGTCTGTGCGGGCGCGCTGACCGCGCTGCTGGGTGCCGGCGGGGTGTGGGCCGGCGCGCTGGGAATGTTCGGTCCGGTGCGCGCCGTCCGCATCGGGTGGTTGCTTCCGTTGTCGGGCGTCGAGCTCAGCCTCGATCCGCTGGGCGGATTCTTCATGGCGCTCACGGGAGCCGTCGCAATCGTGGCCGGGCTGTACACGATCGGGTATGCCCGGCGCGAGCAGCTGGGGCCGGTCACCAGCAGCGCATCCGCGTGCCGCGGCGACGCCACCAGGCGGGCACCGAACCGCTCGGCGTCATAGACCGGCCCGAACGCGCCCGAGATCTCCACCTCGCACCCGTTGCGGGCCACGATCGAGGCCACCCCGTTGCCGCGCCGGGTGATCGCGTGCGGGGACTGCGCCATCAACCGAG
>NZ_LZKD01000279.1:0-823 GCF_001668695.1 Mycobacterium sp. E2497 | reverse complement strand
CAAGCCTGCGGACAGCATCACCAAGACCGCCGAACTTCTGGAAAACTTCGCGCGCGTGGGACGGATTGGGTGAGGAGCCATACCCCCGACGTCGCCGGTGCACGGCAACTGCAAGGCTAGGACCCGTGACGAAATTCGTTCTCGCCGGGTATGGAACGCGCGGCGACATCGAGCCTTTGGCGGCTGTTGGCCGCGAGCTGGTGCGCCGAGGGCACGACGTGGCCATGGCGGTCCCGCCGGAATTGGTGGGCTTCGCCGAGTCCGCCGGGCTCGCGGCGGTCCCGTACGGCCCGGAACTGCATGATTTCCTCGACGAGGAGTTCCTTCGCAACATGTGGGCGGAGTTCTTCCGGAACATCTGGACGGTCCGCAGCCCGATCAGGTTGATGCGCAAGGTGTGGGAGCCCCTGATCCGGCATTGGGGCGAGGTGAACACCACGCTGACGTCGCTTGCGGCCGGCGCCGACCTGCTCTGCACCGGCCTGAATTTCGAGCAGGCCGCCGCCAACGTCGCCGAGTTCTACGGCATTCCGCTGGCGACACTGCATCACTTCCCGATGCGGGCCAACGGCCAGCTCGTTCCGCGCGTGCCGGCGCCGCTGTTCCGCTCCAGCATGAAGACGGTCGAGTGGTTGTTTTGGCGGTCGACGAAGCGAGTCGAGAACGCACAGCGCCGCGAACTCGGCCTGTCCGCGGCCACGAAACCCTCGCCGCGGCGGATCGCCGAACGCGGGTCACTGGAAATCCAGGCCTATGACGAGGTGTGTTTCCCCGGCTTGGCCGCCGAGTGGGCGAAATGGGGCGGCCAACGGCCGTTCGTGGG
>NZ_LZKD01000278.1:0-41648 GCF_001668695.1 Mycobacterium sp. E2497 | reverse complement strand
CACCAAAGCCGACACGGTCGACTCCCTGAGCGTGCTGATGACCAAGAACCGGGTGCGCCACGTGCCGGTGCTCGACGGCAAGAAGCTGATCGGCATCGTCAGCATCGGCGATGTGGTGAAGACCCGCATGGAAGAGCTCGAGGCCGAGCAGCAGCAGCTGCATTCCTACATCACCCAGGGCTGACCCGCCGGTTCGCCGAACGTGCACTCAGGGCGAAGATTCGGCCCTTTTTTCGCCGTGGTTACACGTTCGGCGGGAGTCTTAGCTCCAGGCGTAGTCCGCCCGCAGCCGCTCGGCGATGACGTCGAAGATCTCCCGGTCCAGGATCGCGCCCTCGCGGCGAATGCTCTCTTCGGGCACGTCGAGCACCCGGTCCAACCGCACCCAGCTCGGTCTGCCCTCGTAATCCCACGCGCCGGAACCGATCCCGATCCAGTCCCGGTCCTCGGCGTGGCGCTCCTGGCTGGACACCATCAACCCGAGCAGGACGCGGCGGTCGCGACCGACCACCAGCACGGGGCGGTCCTTGCCACGGGTGGGGTCGTCCTCGTAGACCACCCACGTCCAGACGATCTCGCCGGGATCGGCCCGGCCGTCGAGGTCGGGCGCGTAGACCAGCTTGCGCGCGCGCTGCGCGGTGGGAAAGCTCGTGTTGGTCACCGGGCGGCCCGCCGCGATCGCGGGCTGTTGCGGCGCGGCGGCCGCGATGACGTTCGCGGTGATCTTGACGGCCTGTTGCAGTTCCCGCAGCACGGACTGCGAGTTCTGCACGTGCCGGGCCAGTCGCGGGGCCCGGTCGAACACCAGGTTTTCCGCGAACCGCTGGAACGTCTTCCACTGGGATTTGCGGGCAGACGCCATATTCGCAGCATAGACGCGCCGCGCCCGGGCGCGATTGTGTCCGAGTAGGTCTCGGCGGCCGGCCCTGGATACCCTGGACATACCCATGAGCCGGTGTTCAAGCGGCCGCAAGCATGTGCAGACCAGGAGATTCCCATCAGCAGTTTCGCCGACAAGACCTTCACCGCGCCGGCGCAGATTCGGAACTTCTGCATCATCGCCCACATCGATCACGGCAAGTCCACGCTGGCGGACCGGATGCTTCAGCTCACCGGCGTCGTCGATGAGCGGTCAATGCGCGCGCAATACCTGGACCGGATGGACATCGAGCGGGAGCGCGGGATCACCATCAAGGCGCAGAACGTGCGGCTGCCGTGGCGCGTCGATCAAACCGATTACGTCCTGCACCTGATCGACACCCCGGGCCACGTCGACTTCACCTACGAGGTGTCCCGCGCGCTGGAGGCGTGTGAGGGCGCGGTGCTGCTGGTCGACGCCGCCCAGGGCATCGAGGCGCAGACGCTGGCCAACCTCTACCTGGCGCTGGACCGCGACCTGCACATCATCCCGGTGCTCAACAAGATCGACCTGCCCGCGGCCGACCCCGAGCGCTACGCCGCCGAACTCGCCCACATCGTCGGCTGCGAACCCGGCGACGTGCTGCGGGTGTCCGGCAAAACCGGGGAGGGCGTCGCCGACCTGCTCGACCATGTGGTGCGCGAGGTGCCCCCGCCGCAGGGCGACGCCGACGCGCCCACCCGCGCGATGATCTTCGACTCCGTCTACGACATCTACCGCGGCGTGGTGACCTACGTCCGGGTGATGGACGGCAAGATCGTCCCGCGTGAGCGGATCAAGATGATGTCCACCGGCGCCACCCACGAGTTGCTCGAGGTGGGCATCGTCTCGCCCGAACCGAAGCCCAGCGAGGGCTTGGGAGTGGGTGAGGTGGGTTACCTGATCACCGGCGTGAAGGACGTCCGCCAGTCCAAGGTCGGCGACACGGTGACAACGGCCCGGCACGGCGCCACCGAGGCGCTGACGGGTTATCGCGAACCCAAGCCGATGGTCTACTCGGGCCTGTATCCCGTGGACGGCTCCGACTACCCGGACCTGCGTGATGCGCTGGACAAGCTGCAGCTCAACGACGCGGCCCTGACCTACGAGCCAGAAACGTCGGTGGCGCTGGGCTTCGGGTTCCGGTGCGGCTTCCTGGGCCTGCTGCACATGGAGATCACCCGCGAACGCCTGGAACGCGAGTTCGATCTGGACCTGATCTCGACGTCACCCAACGTCGTCTACCGCGTCATCAAGGAAGACGAGACGGAGATCATCGTGACCAACCCGTCCGATTGGCCCGAGGGCAAGGTCCGCACGGTTTACGAGCCCGTCGTCAAGACCACCATCATCGCGCCCAGCGAGTTCATCGGCACCATCATGGAGCTTTGCCAGTCGCGCCGCGGCGAGCTGGGTGGCATGGACTACCTCTCACCCGAGCGGGTCGAACTGCGCTACACCATGCCGCTCGGCGAGATCATCTTCGACTTCTTCGACTCGCTGAAGTCGCGAACCCGCGGCTACGCCAGCCTCGACTACGAGGAGGCCGGCGAGCAGGAGGCCCAACTGGTCAAGGTCGACATCCTGCTGCAGGGCGAGGCCGTCGACGCGTTCAGCGCGATCGTCCACAAAGACGGGGCATCGGCGTACGGCAACAAGATGACCACCAAGCTCAAAGAGCTGATTCCGCGCCAGCAGTTCGAGGTGCCGGTGCAGGCGGCCATCGGATCGAAAATCATTGCCCGCGAGAACATTCGGGCGATCCGCAAGGACGTGCTGTCCAAGTGCTACGGCGGGGACATCACCCGCAAGCGCAAACTGCTGGAGAAGCAGAAGGAGGGCAAGAAGCGGATGAAGACCATCGGGCGGGTCGACGTGCCGCAGGAGGCCTTCGTGGCGGCGCTGTCCACCGACGCCGCGGGTGAGAAGGGCAAGAAGTAGCCGTGATGCTCACGCGGGCCGCTGCCGTGGCTGGTATCGGCCTGCTGAGCACCGGGTGCGTCACGACCGTCACCGGCACGCCCACGCGCGCCGGGCATCTCGGCGGAGCAGCGCTGCCGCTCGAGCAAATCCTGCCGGACACCGAGGAGGTCAGCGCGGCCGTCGGCAACCAGCTGCCGCCACACGCCCCCGCGTTGGTTGGAGATATCGATATGCTGCCCAACGGGATTCGCGACAGCGGCGGCGCCGCACCCATCGAATGTCTCGGGCTCGTCGCGCCGGCGATGCGCATCGTCTACGAACCCGGCCACGTCCGTGCCGTCGCGACGGAGGACTACTGGAACTACGACTCCGGCGTGGCGGTGTCCAGTGCTACGGCGGCGGCGATCAAGCTGGCGTCGCCGGCCGACGCGCAACGGCTCTTCGCGTCGTTCGTCACGCAATGGCAACGCTGTGAGGGCGTCACCGTCACGATGTACACCCACGACTCGAGCAACACCGAGTTGTATTCCAAGGCGACCGGTATCCGCGTGGACGGGCCGGTCCTGTCGGCGACCGTCAGCGCGTGGGACAACCATCACACTGGGCCGGCCCCGGACGAGCGGGCCGTGGGCGTGCGCGCCGATGTCGTCGCCGACGTCAAAGTCGCCGACGGCCCGCATGTGCAAGCCGGGAGCAGGGCCATCGACGTCGTCGAGGCGATGTTGCGAAAAGTCTCGACCAACAACTGATGAGAACCGGCCGCATCGTCCTCGCCTGCCTGGCCGTCGTAGCGCTGGCCACCGGCTGCACCGTCGCCGGCACCGCGCGCCCCGCGCCGGGTTTGAAGCCCCACCCGGTCACCGGGCAGGCCGTCAAGAAGGTGCTCCTCGACGACGGCGAGCTGTCGAAGCTGCTCGGTCAGTCCTTCGTGGCCAAGACCGAACTTCCGGGGCGCTTCGGCGGGCCCGAGGTGTTGCCGCCCGCGTTCGGGGCGGTCTCACCCCTCAACTGCATCGGCGTCACCTCCATGATGGTCAAGAACGCCTACCAATCCGGCGACGTCAAGAACGCGGCGCGGGAGACGTGGTGGAACCTGCGCGGGCCGGCGAAGGTGATCAGCGTGGCCGAGGGCGTGGTCGCCCTGTCCAGCGCCGGTGGGGCCGCCGCGTTGTTCCAGCAGTTCACCCAGCAGTGGCGCGACTGCGACGGCACCACCGTGACCATCGGGCGTCCCAGCATCATCACCGACCGCCCCGCAATCGTCTTCTCCGACAACATCTCCGACGTGCGCGTCACCGATTCGGTTGTGGGTGCGACCCTTTCGATCGATACCCAGTTGCCCGGCCTACCGTCCAGCGGACCGCGCCCCGAAGCGCGCGCGCTCGGCATTCGGGGGAACTGCCTCGTCGAAGTCGACGTCGCGTTCTTCGGCGCGACGCAACCGAGGGACGAGGGAACCGGTGACGTACACCACAGCGCCATCGACATCGCGCACGCGCTGATGGACAAGGTCAGCGCGTTGAGCTGACGCGCAGCTGGCACCAGGCTGGGACTTTTCTGGGGTTGGGCTGTGTTGACGTGTACGTGCCGTCTTGGTGGTGTCGCGAAACCTAAACTCGGTGGGGGTGAGAGGTAGCCGAAAAGCGCATGGGAAGTATTCGTCGCATTGAAGTGCCGCGGCCCGCGTCTGTCGCCGCGTTGTCCGATAAGCGCCGCGGTCGGGGTCGACGTTGGTGTGCGGCAGCGCTTCTGGTCGTCTTGATGTCGGCGACGGGTTGCTCCGTCACGGTCGCCGGCGCGGCGCGGCCACCAGCGAACCTCACGCCGCGATCCCTCGACGGGCAGGCCCTCAATCGGGTGCTGTTGGGCAGGAGCGCGCTATCCCGCATCGTCAAGCAACCGCTGGAGCCCGACCCGCGTTTCCCGCCGCTTGTCGGGGGCCCCGAGCTGTTGGCGGGTACGGGCACGGGGTGGTCCGACAGTTGCCTCGCAGTGGCGGTGATGATGCAGGCGGGTGCCTACCGGTCCGCCAACGTGAAAGGCTTTGCGCTCACGACCTGGCGGCCCGATGCCGGGTCCGCCGTGACGGTGACCAGGGTGCAAGAGGCCGCGATCAGCTTGCCCACCGCCGCCGTAGCCAACGCCCTGTTCGCCACCGTCTCGAGGCAGTGGCAGGAATGCGACGGTAAGACGGTGCCCATTTCGGGCGGAAGTCTGCCGCTGAAAGTGCAAGTCAGTCACGTACAGAACGCCGTTTCCGTTGTCGCTGCGACGATTTCGATGCGATGGAACACACCCACCCTGTTCTCGCCCCCATCGCTTCCCGCCGCCAGGGCCGTCGGCGTGCGGGACAACTGCCTGATCGAAGTCGAAGTCGACTTCTTCGGCACACCCGGCGCGTCACCGGACGCGCAGGGGGACGTGAACTCCAGCGCGCTGGACATCGCCCAAGTCATGCGGGACAAAGTGAGCGCACTGAGCTGACCCGCCACCACACCAACGGCGGCGACCCGCTTCGCCCGGCCTGACGGCCGCGCTCGCGATCGCGACTACAGCAACGGCGGCGACCCGCTTCGCCCGGCCTGACGGCCGCGCTCGCGATCGCGACTACACCAACGGCGGCGACCCGCTTCGCCCGGCCTGACGGCCGCGCTCGCGATCGCCGCTCCTACATCGGCGCGTTGGCCGGCTGGAACATCCCGGACCCGTCGGCCTCCTCCTCGGCGCGAATCACGTGCACCACGGCGTTGATCAACGCCAGGTGGGTGAACGCCTGCGGGAAGTTACCCAGATGCCGGCCGGTCCGCGGCTCGATCTCCTCGGCGTAGAGGTGCAACGGGCTGGCGTAGGACAGCAGCCGCTCGCACAAGCGCTTGGCCCGCGCCACCTCGCCGATCTCCACCAGCGCCGACACCAGCCAGAACGAGCAGATCGTGAACGTGCCCTCCTCGCCGGCCAGCCCGTCGTCGGTCTGCTCGACCCGGTAGCGCAGCACCAGGCCTTCCTGGGTGAGCTCGTCGGCGATGGCCAGCACCGTGTTGCGCACCCGGGGGTCGTCGGGCGGCAGGAAGCGGGTCAGCACCACCAGCAGCAGCGAGGCGTCCAGCGCGTCGCTGCCATAGCGCTGGGTGAACACCCCGCGGGAATCCACCCCGTGCTCCAAAATGTCCTGCTTGATCTCCTCGGCGATGGCCCGCCACTGCTGGGCATAGCTCTTCTCGCCCTGGCGCTCGGCGAGTTTCGCCCCGCGGTCGAGCGCCACCCAGCACATCACCTTCGACGACGTGAAGTGCTGGGGTTCGCCACGGACCTCCCAGATGCCCCGGTCGGGCTCCCGCCAGTGCTTGATGGCCTCTTCCACCTGCTTCTTCAGCACCGGCCACAGGCTCTCCGGGATCTGTTCGCGGGACTTGCAGTGCAGGTAGAACGAATCGAGGATCGAGCCCCAGATGTCGTGCTGGACCTGGTCGTAGGCGCCGTTGCCGATGCGCACCGGCCGCGCATGGTCATAACCCGACAGGTGGTGCAGCTCCTCTTCGACCAGGCTGCGTTCGCCGCCCACGCCGTACATCACCTGCAGCGGGTGCCGTTCGTTGCTGTTGGCGCCGGAGACGTCGGCGATGAACGCAAAGAAGTCGTCTGCCTCGCGGTCCAGACCCAGCGTGTAGAGGCCCCACAACGCGAACGTCGAATCACGCACCCACGCGTAGCGGTAGTCCCAATTGCGTTCGCCCTGCGGCGTTTCCGGCAGCGACGTGGTCGCGGCCGCCAGCAGCGCCCCGGTGGGCGAGTACGTCAGGCCCTTCAACGTGAGCGCGCTGCGCTGCAGGTACGCCCGCCAGGGGTGGTCGGGGAAGTTGCCGATGTTGATCCACTGCCGCCAACACTCGGTGGTCTGCCACATCTTGTCCGCGGCCTCTTCGTAAGTCTGCGGTGCAGGGTGCTTGGTCCAGCTCAGGGCGACGAACACGTCGTCCCCCTCCTTCATCCGCGTGCGTGCCCGCGCTTCGCGCCCCTCCAGCCCGATCCGCAGGTTCGTGGTGAGCCGCAGCGTCGGGTGGGCGTCGGGCTGCTTGGCGGCCCGCGCGATGGCCTCGCCGTAGGCGTTGGCCGAGTATTCCCAGGTGGCACCGACGCGGTGGTAGTCGAACGCCGGCTCGCAGCTCATCATCAGCTCGACGGTCCCGCTGACGCAGCGCACCGTGCGCAACAGGATGTGCTCGGCGTCCCAGTCCATCGGGGTGCGGCGATGGGTCCGCGATCGGCGCTCGATGTCGTGCCACGGTCCCATCACCAGCGCGTCACGCACGATCAACCACCCGGTGTGGGTTTGCCACGTGGTCTCCATGATCAGGCTGCCGGGCAGGTAGCGGCGGGCCGAGGGCACCGAGACGCCGTAGGGCCCGAGCCGGAAGTGGCCGGCGCTGCGATCCAGGATGGCACCGAACACGCTGGGGGAGTCCGGCCGAGGCACGCACAGCCATTCGACCGATCCCGCGGGGGAGATCAGGCACGTCGTCTCCCAGTCCGACAGAAACGCGTAGTCGGCGATCGGCGGAAACGGGTTCCGCAGTGCCGCGCTGGAAGCGAGCGGCGCCGGCGCGCTGAAGTCGATGGGCGAGGGCAGGACCGCCGGGGCCGCCTGGAACGCCTCCTCGGGCATGGCGTCGGCGGGCTGGTCATCGGGCTGGGCGTGCAAAACCATCCCGACATCATCATCTGTTGAGCGGCCCGGCGTCCATTCTTTCGCCCACGTGGCGTCCGTCTGGTTCAATCTCGGCGTCGGGCAAACCCCGGCGCGTGCTCGGGCAGCGGACCGATGGCAACGAGGTAGCCGGCCAGCCGCCCCATCGCCGCGGACCGGCCCACCAGCCGCACACCCAGGGGCGCGCGATGTTCGTTTCCGCTGACCGCCGCGGCGATCACGTTGGCGTGGATCACCCGTTGTGCCGTCTGCAGCAGCACCGTGGGAAGCCAACGACGCGCCTGCACGCGCGCCAACCGCCAGGTGGGCACCCGGCCCGCGTGCAACGCGCCCGCCAGGATGCGCGCGGCGGCCACCGCGTCGGCCACCGCAAGGTTGATCCCGACGCCGCCGACCGGTGACATCGCGTGCGCGGAGTCGCCGATGAACAGGACGCCGCCGGCATACCAGCGTCGAAGCCGATTCAGTTGTACGTCAAGCAGTTTCACGTCATCGAACGACGTCAGCGTCTGCACGCGGTCTCCGAGCCAGGGCACCATGCCGACCAGCGCCCGGTGCAGCGATTCGATGCCTTGCGACCTCAGCCGGGCGTCGGTCCCCTTCGGGATGATGTAAGCGATCTGGTAGTAATCGCCGCGGTCGATCACGATGACCGCGTGTCCGGCCCGCAGCACGCCGGCCAGTCCGCGTGGGTCGCCGGGTTGGCGGGGCAGCCGGAACCACCACACGTCCATCGGCGCGCCGAAACTGCGCGGATCCAGGCCCAGCGCCGAACGCACCGTGGACGAGCGACCGTCGCAGGCCACGGTCAGCTCGGCGCGCATGCTTTTCGCCTCACCGGCCTGGTCACGGTAGGTGACGCCGACGACTCGGTCGGCGTCGCGGATGACGCCGGTGACCTCCGTGCTGCGCAACAGCCGGAAGGTCGGCTCGGCCTCCGCGGCGGTGGCCAGCAGCTCCAGGAAGTCCCATTGCGGCACCAGGGCGATGTGCTTGTGCGCGCCCGGGAGGCGGGTCAGGTCGAGCGCCAGCGGCGCGTTCTGTATCTCCATGTGGACGGTGTCGATGAGCCGATGCGGAATCTGCGCGAACCGCCCGCCCAATCCCAGTTCGTCGAGCAGTCCCAGGGTGCTCGCGTGCACCGTGTCCCCGCGGAAGTCGCGCAGGAAGTCGGCGTGCTTTTCCATCACCGTGACGTCAACACCGGCGCGGGCCAGCAGCAACCCCAGCACCATGCCCGCCGGGCCCCCGCCGGCGATGAGGCAGGCCGTCGACTCGGGCGCGGACGACGGGGCAGCCATGCGCCGATCTTGGCACATTGGTTTTCCGGCGCAAGGCCGAATAGGGTGAGCCCGTGACCGCGTTCCTGAATTGGTGGGACGGCAACGAGCTGTGGCTTTCCGGGCTCGCTTTCGTACTCCAGGCCATGGTGGTGATGCCGGTCGTGCTCTTGGTCGCCGCGGTCACGGCGGGCCTGCTCGATGGGTTGCTCGGCAAGGGCATCGCCCTGATGCGTCGTGCCCGCCACGCCGGTGAGGCGCCCGGGTAGCGCTCATGCCTCGGTCACACGTGACGTTGATTCTCGTCGCGCTCGTGGTACTGGTGATCGTCGCGTGGTTGCTGACGCACTGAGCATGCAGGCCGCCCGCCAGGCACTCGAGCGGTGGCGGCCCCACCGATTCCTGTTAGGCTTCCCGCCATGCAGGTGACATCGGGTGTCGTGGAGCGCCATGTCTTCGTGCACTGTTGTCGCTGACTGCCAAACCCGTGTGCGGTCTGGTATGGGGTTTGTGATATCTCCCGTCGGATAAGGCGCCTTTCCGCAGCATCGGGACCGCTGTCTCCTTAAGTCCCCGTCCTGGAAGGCCCGAATGCTCAACGACATCGCACCCCGTTGGCGGTCGATGGTCACGTTCGCCCTGACCGTCGCTGTCGTGGCCGGGTGCAGCGGCGGTCCCAGCGATGTCGTCGGCGGGGGCGGGCCGGCCAACGCGCGCACGAGCATCACGCTGGTCGCCTATTCGGTCCCAGAACCCGGCTGGAGCAAGGTGATCCCGGCGTTCAACGCCGCCGACGAGGGCAAGGGCGTGCAGGTGATCACCTCCTACGGCGCCTCCGGTGACCAATCACGCGGTGTCCTCGACGGCAAGCCGGCCGACATCGTGAACTTCTCCGTCGAACCGGACATCACCCGGCTGGTGAAAGCCGGAAAGATCTCGAAAGATTGGAATACCGACGCCACCAAAGGAATTCCGTTCGGGTCGGTGGTGACGTTGTTGGTGCGCAAGGGCAATCCGAAGAACATCAAGGACTGGGACGATCTGCTGCGGCCTGGCGTGGAGGTCATCACCCCCAGTCCGCTGAGTTCGGGGTCGGCCAAGTGGAATCTGCTGGCGCCGTATGCGGTCAAGAGCGAAGGCGGCAGCAACCCGCAGGCCGGCGTCGACTTCATCAGCAAGCTGGTGCACGAACACGTCAAGCTGCGTCCGGGTTCGGGACGGGAGGCTACCGATGTGTTCGTCCAGGGCAGTGGGGACGTGTTGATCAGTTACGAGAACGAAGCGATCGCGACGGAGCGTGCGGGCAAGCCGGTCGAGCACATCAACCCGCCGCAGACGTTCAAGATCGATAATCCGGTCGCGGTGGTGAGCACCAGCGCACACCTGGACGCCGCGGTCGCCTTCAAGAACTTCCAGTACACGGCCACGGCGCAGAAGGTGTGGGCGCAGGCCGGCTTTCGGCCGGTCGACCCGGCCGTCGCGGCCGAGTTTCGCGGCCAATTCCCGGCGCCGGCGAAACTGTGGACGATCGCCGACCTCGGGGGTTGGTCGACGACGGACCCGCAGTTGTTCGACAAAACCACCGGCAGCATCACCAAGATCTATACGCAGGCCACGGGATGACGGCCGCGCTCACGCCCGGTCCCCGGGCGGTCGGGCCCGAGCTGGGTGGCGACGGGCGCCGCCCGGCGGACGGCCGGCGGGCGTCCCGCGGGAACGCGACCTCTTTGCGGGTGGGCGTGGCCACGCTGTGGCTCTCGGTCATCGTGCTGCTGCCGCTGGCCGCCATCGCGTGGCAGGCCGCCGGCGGCGGCTGGCACGCGTTCTGGTTGGCGGTCACCTCCAACGCCGCCGTGGAGTCGTTCCGGGTGACGCTGACCATCTCCGCCGGGGTCGCGTTGGTGAACCTGGTCTTCGGTCTGGTCATCGCCTGGGTCCTGGTGCGGGACGACTTCTTCGGCAAGCGGCTGGTCGACGCGATCATCGACCTGCCGTTCGCGCTGCCCACCATCGTCGCCAGCCTGGTGATGCTGGCGCTCTACGGCAACAACAGCCCGGTGGGTCTGCATCTGCAGCACACGGCGTGGGGCGTGGCGGTGGCGCTGGCCTTCGTCACCCTGCCGTTCGTGGTGCGCGCGGTGCAGCCGGTGCTGCTGGAGATCGATCGGGAGACCGAGGAGGCGGCGGCGTCGTTGGGTGCCACCGCTCCCAAGATCTTCACCTCGGTCGTGCTGCCGTCGTTGACGCCCGCGCTGATGTCCGGTGCGGGCCTGGCGTTCTCGCGCGCGATCGGCGAGTTCGGGTCGGTGGTGCTGATCGGTGGCGCGGTGCCCGGCAAGACCGAAGTGTCCTCGCAATGGATACGGACCCTGATCGAGAACGATGACCGCACCGGCGCCGCCGCGATATCCATCGTGTTGCTGTCGATCTCGTTCGTCGTGCTCTTCCTGCTGAGGGTCGTGGGTGGGCGCGCGGCCAAGCGTGAGGAGCTGGCCGCGTGACGCTGAGTCCCAGGGTCCGATACCTGATCCGATTCATCGCGCTCACGTACCTTTTCGTTCTGCTGGTTGTCCCGGTGGCCCTGATCCTGTGGCGGACCTTCCGGCCGGGGTTGGGTCAGT
Source organism: Mycobacterium sp. E2497 (assembly GCF_001668695.1). NCBI lineage: Bacteria > Bacillati > Actinomycetota > Actinomycetes > Mycobacteriales > Mycobacteriaceae > Mycobacterium > Mycobacterium sp. E2497. The sequence goes on along the minus strand of NZ_LZKD01000278.1, from coordinate 30,221 downwards.
TCTTCGACTGGGTGAGCACGCCCGCGGCGATATCGGCGCTGAACCTGACCTTGCTGGTCGTCGCCATCGTGGTGCCGCTGAACGTGGTTTTCGGCATTCCGACCGCTTTGGTGCTCGCCCGCAACCGGTTTCGTGGCAAGGGCGTGCTCCAGGCGGTCATCGATCTGCCTTTCGCGGTGTCGCCGGTCATCGTGGGCGTGGCCCTGATCCTGTTGTGGGGTTCGGCCGGCGCGTTCGGCTTCGTCGAGAAGGACCTCGGGTTCAAGATCATCTTCGGGCTGCCCGGCATCGTGCTTGCCAGCATCTTTGTCACCCTGCCGTTTGTCGTCCGGGAGGTGGAACCGGTGCTGCACGAACTGGGCACCGACCAGGAAGAGGCCGCCGCAACGCTGGGATCGGGCTGGTGGCAGACCTTCTGGCGGATCACCCTGCCATCGATCCGATGGGGCCTGACCTACGGCATCGTGCTGACCGTCGCGCGCACCCTCGGCGAATACGGTGCCGTCATCATCGTGTCGTCGAACCTGCCGGGTAAGTCGCAAACCCTGACGTTGCTGGTGTCGGATCGGTACAACCGCGGCGCCGAGTACGGGGCGTACGCGCTGTCCACGCTGCTGATGGGTGTTGCGGTGTTGGTCCTGATCTTCCAAGTGATTCTGGATGTCCGCCGAGTACGAGCGGCGAGGTAGGCCTGACATGGAGACTCGTAGATGACTGACGACAACAACGGCCCCGTCGACCACGCGATCGTCGTGCGCAACGCCTACAAGCGCTACGGCGACTTCGTGGCCTTGGACAACGTCGACTTCGTCGTGCCCTCCGGTTCGCTGACGGCACTGTTGGGTCCCAGCGGTTCCGGTAAATCGACCCTGCTGCGTGCCATCGCCGGGCTCGACCAGCCCGACAGCGGAACGATCACGATCAACGGCTCGGACGTCACGCGGGTGCCGCCGCAGCGACGGGGCATCGGTTTCGTGTTCCAGCACTATGCGGCGTTCAAGCACCTCACCGTTCGCGACAACGTCGCCTACGGGCTGAAGATCCGCAAGCGGCCCAAGGCCGAGGTCAAGGCCAAGGTCGACAACCTGCTGGAAGTGGTGGGGCTGAGCGGATTTCAAAACCGCTACCCCAACCAGCTCTCCGGTGGCCAACGACAGCGGATGGCGCTCGCGCGGGCCCTGGCCGTCGACCCGCAGGTGCTGCTGCTCGACGAGCCGTTCGGCGCCCTGGACGCCAAGGTGCGTGAGGACCTGCGCGCGTGGTTGCGCCGCCTGCACGACGAGGTGCACGTGACCACGGTGCTGGTCACCCACGACCAGGCGGAGGCCCTGGATGTCGCCGACCGGATCGCCGTGCTCAATCACGGTCGCATCGAGCAGGTGGGATCGCCGACCGAGGTCTACGACGCGCCGGCGAACGCCTTCGTGATGTCGTTTCTCGGGGCGGTGTCCACCCTGAACGGGAATCTGGTTCGGCCACATGACATCCGGGTGGGCCGCAACCCCGAGATGGCGATTGCGGGCGGGGACGGCACCGCGGAATCGATCGGGGTGGTGCGCGCCACCGTCGACCGCGTGGTCGTGCTCGGCTTCGAGGTGCGGGTGGAATTGACCAGCGCCGCCACCGGCGGCCCCTTCACCGCGCAGATCACCCGCGGCGACGCCGAGGCGCTGGCCCTGAGCGAGGGCGACACCGTCTACGTGCGCGCGACCCGAATGCCGTTCATCGCCGATCAGGCGACGGCCGACCGCGGCGACGGCCCCGCCGGCGAAGATCAGACCACGCTGACGCCGGCCTGAATCAAGCGATTTCGCCGGCTACGCGTGCAGCCCGCACTCGGTCTTGGCCAGCCCCTGCCAGCGCCCACTGCGCGGGTCCGCCCCGGCCAGCGGTTTGGCCGTGCACGGTTCGCAGCCGATGGACGGATACCCGTCGTAGACAAGCGGATTGACCAGCACACCGTGCTCGTCGATGTAGTTCTGCATGTCCTCGTCGGTCCACGTCGCCAGCGGGTTGATCTTCACCAGCTTGAAGCCCTCGTCGAAACCGATCACCGGGGCGTTGGCACGCGTCTTGGCCTCGCTGCGGCGCAGCCCGGTCACCCAGGCGGAGTACCCGCTCAAGGCTCGGCGCAGGGGCACGACCTTGCGCAACCGGCAGCACTCGCCCGGATCCCGGGAGAACAGGTTCTTGCCCAGCAGCTGGTCCTGCTCGGCCACCGTCTGCTCGGGCGTGATGTTCAACACGTGAATGTCGTACACCGATTCGACCGCGTCCCGGGTTCCGATGGTTTCGGCGAAGTGGTAGCCGGTGTCCAGGAAGACGACCGGCACACCCGGCCGGACCTTGGACGCCAGGTCTATCAACACGGCCTCCTGCATGCTCGACGTCAGCACGTAGTTGCAGGTGGCCCAGCCGCGCGGCCCGTTGACTCCGCCGAAGGTCTCGTCGGTCCAGCGCAGAACCTCGATGGCGCTGGCGCCCTCGAGCTCCGCGGCACCCCGCGCCGCCAGGTCCCGCAGTTGCGCCTCGGTCCGTTTCGTTGCTTGTCCACTCATCGTAAATCGTCCTCATCTGCCCGAATCGCCCACTGCGCGAACCGTTCTCCCGCACTGCGGTGTTTGATGAAGTTGCGTACCACCCGATCGATGTAGTCACCCAGCTCGTCGCTGGTGACCTTGTGCTGGCGCAGCTTTCGCCCGAATCCGCTGTCCAGCCCGAGGCTGCCCCCCAGGTGCACCTGAAAGCCCTCGACGGAGCCCCCATGACCGTCGTCGACCATTTGGCCCTTGAAGCCGATGTCGGCCACCTGAATTCGCGCGCACGAGTTAGGACAACCGTTGATGTTGACCGTGATCGGCACGTCGAGCGCGGCGTTGACGTCCTCGAGCCGGCGTTCCAGCTCGGGGACCAAGACCTGCGCCTTGCCCCGGGTTTCGGCGAACGACAGCTTGCAGTATTCGATGCCCGTGCACGCCATCAGGTTTCGCCGCCAATGCGAAGGCGTGGTCTGCAGCCCGAGCGCCTCCAGGCCTGCGAGCACCTCGTCGAGTTTGTCGTCGGCGATGTCGAGGATGACCAGCTTCTGGTACGGGGTGAACCGGATCCGGTCGGAGCCGGCCCGGTCCATCAGGTCGGCGACCGCCGAGAGGATGGTGCCCGAGACCCGGCCGGCGATCGGAGCGGCCCCGACCGCGTTGAGCCCGTTCTTGAGCCGTTGCACCCCGATGTGATCGATCGGATGCTTGAGCGGCTCGGGGGCCGGGCCGTCGATCAGCGGCCGCTTGAGGTACTCCGTTTCGAGCACCTCGCGGAATTTTGCTATGCCCCAGTCCTTGATCAGGAACTTCAGCCGCGCCTTGGACCGCAGCCGGCGGTAGCCGTAGTCGCGGAATATCGAGGTCACGGCCTCCCAGACCTCGGGCACCTCGTTCAGCGGCACCCAGGCGCCGACCCGCTGGGCCAGCATCGGGTTGGTGGACAGGCCGCCGCCGACCCACAGGTCCAGGCCGGGCCCGTGCTCGGGGTGGTTGACCCCGATGAAGGCGATGTCGTTGATCTCGTGCGCGACATCCTGCAGACCCGAGATTGCGGTCTTGTACTTGCGCGGCAGGTCGGCGAAGTCCGGCCTGCCGATGTAGCGGCGCACGATCTCGTCGATCGCCCAGGTGGGGTCGATTACCTCGTCGAGCGACTCACCGGCCAGCGGCGAACCCAGGATGACGCGGGGGCAGTCACCGCACGCCTCGGCGGTCTGCAGGCCGACCTCGGCGAGGCGCCCCCAGATTTCCGGGACGTTCTCGACCTCGATCCAGTGCATCTGCACGTTCTGCCGGTCGGAGATGTCGGCGGTGTCGCGACCGAACTCGGTCGAGATGTGGCCGACCGTGCGCAGCGCCGCGGCCGACAGCGCGCCGCCGTCGCAGCGCACCCGCATCATGAAGTACTTGGCCTCGAGCAGATCGGCGTTCTCGTCACCGGTGAATGTGCCGTCGTAGCCCTGTTCGCGTTGGGTGTAGAGCCCCCACCAGCGAAAGCGCCCGCGCAGGTCACTCTTGTCGATGCTGTCGAACCCGGCCTTGGCGTAGACATTCTCGATGCGCTCGCGCACGTCGAGGGGGGCGCCGGCCTGCTTCATCTCTTCGTTGGGATTGAGCGGTGCCCGGTCTCCCAGCGCCCACTGGCCCTCGTTGCGGGCCTTGTTCGGGGACCCAGCGGGTCGGGCGGTGGTCATTGGAAAAGGTCTCCTTTTCGACATCGCAGGCATGAAAGCGCAGCTCACCGGTGGTATCGGCGGCGCAGATCCGATGCCAGCTGGACGTACAGGTGGGCGGGTCTACGACATCAAGGGAGACAGCAACAGCTGCAAACACGCTTGAGATCAATGTGCCGCCGCGCCACGAGCGCAATGCGAAGGCTGGGCTGAGCGACGGTCACGCACCCATTGTGCCATGCCCGATCGGGGCCCATGTCACCAGGTCAAATATCGGCTCACGGTGAGCGAAACCCCGATTAAATCGGCCGCCCCGGTAAGAACACCCGGAATTTCGTCGGCCGGATTGACCCCCGGCCGCGACGGGCGCACCGTGGGAAGATTTGGCATGGCACTTCGCGAGGAACCGGTCGAGCTGCCCGATCTGCAGCCCGTCCCCGGGCGCCCGTTCGGGATGTACATCCATGTTCCGTTCTGCATAACACGTTGCGGCTATTGCGATTTCAACACCTACACTCCTGCCGAGTTGGGTGGCGTGAACCCCGACGCCTGGCTGGCGGCGCTGCGGACGGAGCTGAAGCTGGCCGCCGAGCGGCTTTCCGGGCCGACGGTGAACACGGTGTTCGTCGGGGGAGGGACACCGTCGCTGTTGGGCGGCACGCGGGTGGCGACGATCCTGGACATGGTGCGCGAGCACTTCGCGCTGGCACCCGACGCCGAGGTCACCACCGAGGCCAACCCCGAGTCGGCCTGGCCGGACTTCTTCGACGCCGTCCGGGCGGCCGGCTATACGCGGGTGTCGCTGGGCATGCAGTCGGTGTCACCGCGGGTGCTGGGGGTACTCGACCGCATCCACACGCCGAACAGGTCGGCGGCCGCCGCCCGCGAAGCGTTGGACGCCGGCTTCGAACACGTCAGCCTCGACCTGATCTATGGGACGCCGGGGGAGTCCGACGACGATCTGCTGCGCTCGGTCGACACGGCGATCGACACCGGTGTCGATCACGTGTCCGCCTACGCGCTGGTCGTCGAGGAAGGGACCGCGCTGGCCCGGCGGGTGCGGCGCGGCGAGCTGGCGGCCCCCGACGACGATGTGCTGGCGCACCGCTACGAGTTGCTCGATGCCCGGCTGTCCGAGGCCGGCATGTCGTGGTACGAGGTGTCCAACTGGTCGCGGCCAGGCGGTGAGTGCCGACACAACCTCGGCTATTGGGACGGTGGTCAGTGGTGGGGCGCAGGGCCGGGAGCCCATGGCCACGTCGGCGCCACCCGCTGGTGGAACGTCAAGCATCCCAACGCCTACGCGGAGACGCTGGCCGGTGCCGCATTGCCGGTGGGCGGATTCGAGCGGTTGGACGCCGACGCCCTGCACACCGAAGACGTGTTGTTGAAAACCCGACTGCGCCAGGGGCTTCCGCGCGCAGTGTTGAGCCCCGTCGAACAAGAGCGCGCCCAAGGTGCGGTCGCGGACGGGTTGCTGGTGTCCGACGCCGACCGGTTCGTCCTCACACCGCGCGGACGGCTGCTGGCCGACGCGGTGGTGCGCACGGTCCTGGGCTAGTACTCAACTCGCCGGAAACCAGTGCGCGACTGCCCGATTGATCTCGATGTAGAGCGGAATCCCGATGGTGACGGTGTAGGAGAACGTCAGACCCAGCGCCGCCGCGAGTGGCAGCGTCGGGCTCGCCTCGGGGATGCCCAACCGCTGGACCGCGGGAAGCGTGATGTAGGACGCCGAGCTGCACAAGACCGCGAACAGCACATAGGTACCCGGCTGAAAGTGGGTGTCCGTGAGGTTCGCGTAGCAGTAGGCGCCCACGATACCCAGTAGCGCAAACAAGTTGGGCGCCAACAAACCGAAGACGATGAACCCGCTGCCCGCCAGTCTGAGATCCCGCAGCTTGCGGGACGCCGTCATACCCATCTCGAGCAGGAACAAACACAGCACCCCCTGAAACGCCGCGACGAAAAGCTCGTTCTGGTCGTGCACCACCTTCTGGCCCTGCAGCGCGCCGATGAAACCGATGGCGATACCACCGACGAGGAGGATCAGTCCGGGGTTGAGAAACACTTCCTGCAAGATCGCGCCCGACATCAGTGGTGCGTTCTTGCGCTGCGGGTTGGCCTCGTGCCACTCGGGATGCTCTTGCTTTTCCAGCGAGAGGGCCAGCTCCTCCTCGATCCCGCGTTCGACGTCGTCGTCTCCCTCGGCCCGTTCCCGCTGCTCGGCCACTCCCGGCCCCACCGCTACGGGTGCGGTGTAGCCGTGTTCGTCCGGCATGAACCCGGCCTCGTCCATCCCCCGGTGCCGCAGCCGGGCCACCAGGTAGAGCGCCACCAGACATCCGGGAATCTCCATGAACGCCAGCAGGACCGGCATGTAGGCGTCGAAGGCGATCCTGAGGCCGGCCAGGACGGCAACGCAGGTCGCGAAGGTGCCCGCCGAGTCGGATCCGTAGTAGCCGGCGACCGCCGCCCGGTCGACGCGCCGCAGCCGGGTCAGGTATCTGAGCAGGAAGTAGGTGAGCGCGCCGACGACGACGTTCAGCGCGAAGCCCAGAGCGACGAACCCGGCGATGTTGTCGATGTCGGCCGGTTTCACCTTCGCCAGTTCCTCACCGCCCTGCCAGCCGATGGCCACCAGCAGGTACATGGTCAGGCCCTGATAGATCACATAGGGGAATTCGAATCGCACCTTCAGGATCGGGATCAGGAACCCGAAATAGAAGAACAGCAACAGCGGCTTGAAGAGATTGTGGATGAAGTTCTGCCACAACTCGTAGAGCATGTACGCCTCCCGGCGACGCAGTCGGGCCCTGCGCGGGACGGCAACCGACGCGCGGCGTCACCGAACTTAGTGGAAACCCGCCGGTTCGGGGGGCCCGACTCGACCCGTCTTTACGAACAATTAACAACGAGCGGAATCGGACGACACCCGGCGGGCCACCGGAACACGTCAAAGGCGCTGTGGTCCAGGATGATTCGGCGGTCCCGACGATCGCCCGGCGGGCGCGAACCCTAGAACCAGTGGGCTATCAGCCGGTTGACCTCGATGTAGAGCGGGATTCCGATGGTGACGTTGTAGGAGAACGTCAGACCGAGCGATGCGGCCAACGGCAGGGTGGGGCTGGCTTCGGGGATCGCCAGCCGCTGGACAGCCGGGACGGCGATGTAGGAGGCCGCGCCGCAGAGCACCGCGAAGAGCACGTAGGTGCCAGGCTTGAAATCGGCATGGGTGAGTGAGGAGTAGATGTGGGCGATCAGGATGCCGAGGGGAGCAAAGATGTTCGGGGCCAGCAGGGCGAAGAAGATGAAACCGGGGCCGGCCGTTCGCAGGTCCTTCAGCTTCCGGGAGGCGGTCATGCCCATTTCGAGCAGGAACAAACAGAGAACGCCCTGGAAGGCGAGGACGAAGAACTTGTCGTCGTCGGCGACCACCTTCTGGCCCTGCAACCCACTCACCAGGCCGATGATGATGCCACCCATCAGCAGGACGAGCCCAGGGTTGAGGAACACCTCCTGGAACAGCTCCCGGGAGAAGATGGGCGGCTTTTTGCCGGCGGTGTGAGGGGGGCTCTCGGGCTCCCAGTCCGGATGATCGAGCTTTTCCAGGGAGAGCTCCAGCTCCTCCTCCAGCCCGCGCTCGTGCTCGGCCTCCTCGAGGCTCTGGCCGTGCGGAGGCATGGCTGCGGCGCCGGGCCCGACGGCCACCTTGACCGGCGCGATGTAGCCCGGCTCGTCCTCCATGTTCCCGGCCGCGTCCATCCCGCGGTGACGAAGGCGCGCCACGAAATACAGCGCCACCAGACAGCCCGGAATCTCCATGACCGCCAACATGACCGGCATGTAGGCGTTGAACGCCATGCCGACGGCCGTCAGGACGGCCACGCAGGTGGCGAACGTCCCCGCCGAGTCCGACCCGTAATACCCGGCGACCGTCGCCCGGTCGATTCGTCGAAGTGAGGTCAGCCAATTCAGCAGCAGGTAGGCGATGCCGCCGATGACGAAGTTGAGCACGAAGCCCAACACCATGAAGCCCACGATCACCCCGACGCTGCCGGCGCTGATCTTGGCGAGTTCCTCTCCGCCGTGCCAGCCGATGGCCAGCAGCAGGTACATCGTCAGACCCTGATAGATCACATAGGGGAATTCGAATCGCACCTTCAGGATCGGAATGAGGAACCCGAAGTAGAAGAAGAGCAGGAGCGGCTTGAACAGGTTGTGGGTGAAGTTGAGCCAAAACTCTTGCAGCATCCGATGCCTTCCTCGATGAGTGCGGTGATCAGGGAAAGCACCGTCCGCAAGCGGAGCCACCACGAACATCCCGACGACCGTGCAAAATTTATCCCCGCAGGTGTCAAACCGCCACTCGAATGCAAAGCACGACGTTTAAGCGTGTCGGACCGATCTGAGGCGGCCGAAGGCGGCTAATCTGCCTGGTCAGAGGCCCGCGCGTGGCGCCCTCGCGAGCGTGGGCCGGCGCCGAGGCAGGCGTGGATTTGGTGTGAAGGTCCTGTGTATTTGCTGTGGGCCCAATAGGGGGTCAATGATTCGACGAAATCAGCGACGGCCGCACCCCGACGCCCTTCTTCCGGTGCGTCACCGACACCCACGCCATTGGCGAGTAATGGGTGGTGATTTCCTCGAATCCGTCGACGCGGGAAACCGCGAGCACGCCCGTATCCTGATTGATCTCGAGTTCGTCCCCGTCGCCACCCTGAACCTCTTCGCCGTTCGCGAGGCGGATTACGAACATGGTGTTCCTCTCGAAATGGTTGGCCGGCACTGAGCGATCAGGCGGGTCGATTCACGATGCGCCCGTCGTCCGGCCGAAGCAACCCTCGAACGTCCGCGCAGGAGTTCATGACGCCACTCCTTTACACGCGCCGACGGAGCTGTCCAGCCACCGCACCCACAGGGGTCCCCCGGCCAGCGGGTTCACACGGTTAGACACCGATTTTAGGAGACATCACCGCCGGCCGGCCGGGCGCTGTGCGGCCGCGACGTAAACGGTCGGGAAACGTTTGGTGTCTCCGATGTCCTGGTGGGCGGGGGCGGGCCGTCGTCGACGGCCCCCGTCGCACCCTGCCAGCTGCGGAAACGGGAAACCGACCGGGCGCCGAGGTCCGGGTGCGCGCGTTGGCGGGGGGATGGCCGGCGCTTTAACTCGACGGGAGTTTTGGCTGGCGGGCGGGGCGCGATCGACCGTGGCGGGGATCGGCCGTCGCGCCGTTAGATAGGTTAGGCTACATTTACTAACCGTGACCGAGGTCAGCGTTCAGACGAGTTCCGCCGGCTCCACGTCGTCACCGATTCCGCTTCCCGAGCACGTCGACCCGGCCGACTTGGCCGCAGAGCTGGTCGCACGGCTGCCCGAGCGGGTCGGCGAGGAGTACGTCCTGTATGAGCGCAGTGGTCAATGGGTGCTGGGCAGTGGTGTGCGCGCGATGGTCGAGCTCGACAGCGACGAGGTGCGCGTCATCCGGGACGGGGTGACCCGGCGGCAAGAGTGGTCGGGGCGGCCCGGCCCCGTTCTCGGCGAAGCCGTCGACAGGCTGTTGCTCGAGACCGACCAACTCCTCGGCTGGATTGCGTTCGAGTTCGGTGTGTACCGCTATGGGCTGCAACAGCGGCTGGCGCCACGAACGCCGCTGGCCCGCGTGGTCTGGCCGCGCACTCGCATCGTGGTGACCCGGGAGGAGGTGCAGCTGTGGGGCGCGACCGCGGTTCATCGCGATACGGTTCTCGGCTTGCTGGGCGACGGTGTGCCCGACGCGGGGAAGGCTCGCGCCCTTGATGTTGCCGCCGACCCTTCGGGCTACCGCGATCGGGTGGCGTCCGCCGTCGGCGAGATCGCGGCGGGCCGCTACCACAAGGTGATCCTCTCCCGCTGTCTGGAAATCCCCTTCGCGCTGGACTTTCCGTCCACCTACCGGCTGGGTCGCCGACACAACACCCCGGTGCGGTCGTTCCTGTTGCGGCTGGGCGGGATTCGCGCGCTCGGCTACAGCCCCGAACTCGTCGCGGCCGTCCGCGACGACGGGATGGTCGTGACCGAGCCCCTGGCGGGCACCCGCGCGCTGGGCCGCGGTGTGGCGCGCGACCGGCAGGCGCGCGACGATCTGGAATCGAATTCCAAGGAGATTGTCGAGCATGCGATTTCGGTGCGGAGCTCGCTGCAGGAGATGACCGAGATCGCCGCACCCGGCAGTGTGGCGGTCACCGACTTCATGACGGTGCGGGAGCGCGGGAGCGTGCAGCACCTCGGGTCTACGGTCAGGGGGCGGCTGGATCCGTCGAACGACCGGATGGACGCGCTGGAAGCGCTTTTCCCGGCCGTCACCGCATCGGGCATCCCGAAAGCCGACGGCGTCGAAGCGATCCTGCGTCTCGACGAGAGCCCGCGCGGACTGTATTCGGGAGCGGTCGTGATGTTTTCGGCTGATGGCGGCCTGGACGCGGCGCTGACGCTGCGGACGGCCTACGAACGCGACGGCAAGGCCTGGCTGCGAGCGGGCGCCGGCATCATCGAAGAGTCCACGCCCGAGCGCGAATTCGAAGAGACCTGCGAAAAGCTGTCCACTCTCGCGCCGTATCTGGTTGCGCGCCGCTGATCGTCTGACCGGTGGTGGCGAAGGTCACCGCGGCGCACTGAGCCCCTTTCCGCCATAGGGACCTTTGGCCCTAGTTGGCGCAGTTTCCGGCGTGTCATCTTTATGTAACCGTATGACACAGATACATTGTGCGTTACTTGACGGCACACATAACTGGAGGGCTTTGTGTCCAAAGATCTGACAAACCTGCAGCTACTCCACGAGCTGGAGCCTGTGGTCGAGGGTCTGCTCAACCGCCACCTTTCGATGTTCAAAGAGTGGAATCCACACGACTACGTCCCATGGTCCGACGGCAAGAACTTCCATGCGCTGGACGGTCAGGACTGGGAGCCCGGAGACACCCGGCTGCCCGACGTCGCGCAGGTCGCGATGGTGCAGAACCTGCTGACAGAGGACAATTTGCCCTCGTATCACCGCGAGATCGCGATGAACTTCAGCATGGACGGCCCGTGGGGGCAGTGGGTCAACCGCTGGACGGCCGAGGAGGCCAGGCACAGCACGTCGCTGCGCGACTACCTGGTGGTCACCCGCGCCGTCGACCCGGTGGCGTTGGAAAAGCTGCGCATGGAGCAAATGACCCGAGGCTTCAGCCCGGGGCAGAATCAGCAGGGCGACATGTTTGCCGAGAGCTTGTTCGACGCGGTGATGTACGTGTCGTTTCAGGAACTCGCCACCCGCGTTTCCCACCGCAATACGGGTAAGGCCTCCCAGGACCCCATCGCCGAGCGGCTGATGGCCAGGGTGTCCCACGACGAGAACCTGCACATGATCTTCTACCGGGACGTCAGCGCGGCGGGCCTGGACATCGCCCCCAACCAGGCGATGAAGTCGGTGCACCGGATCTTGCGCAACTTCAAGATGCCCGGGTTCACAGTGCCGGAGTTCCGGCGCAAGGCGGTGGTCATCGCCGTCGGCGGCGTCTACGACCCGCGCATCCATCTGGACGAAGTGGTGATGCCGGTGCTCAGAAACTGGCGCATCTTCGAACGCGAAGACTTCAGCGGCGAGGCCGCGCGGATGCGCGACGATCTGGCGGTGCTGGTCAAGGAGCTCGAGCAGGCCTCCGACAAATTCGAGGAGTCCAAGCAGCGCTATCTCGAGCGCGAGGCCCGCAAGACCGAAAAGATCACCGCGCGGAAAGTGCTTGAGACGGAGGGGCGGCTGACCCTGAGCGGACACTGAGGCGTGACGTTCAGGCCGACGAGCTGGACTCCAGATAGTCGGACAGGATGCGGCTCACCAGTGACTCGATGTTGGACTCGATCGACGACGCGAGTGTGGCGGTAACGGTGGCCACGGCTTGAGTCCGGAAGCGCACCAGCATCGTGATCAGCTCGGCGATTTCGGCATCCGCCGGAAGGGGCTCACCCGGCTTGATGCGATCCAGCACGTGCTCGGCCCCGGCGCGCACCAGCAGATCGCTGATCTTGTCGATTTCGGGCACGATCTGCTCGTGTAGGTCGATCAGTTTTTCCAATTTGACGCCGTAGCCACGGATTTCGTTGAACGCTTCGATCAGTTTCGGACGGGTGACCGTGGCGAGGTCCCCGTCGACCCGGATGACTTGCAGCGCCACCAGGCGCTGGAAGGCCTCCGGATCGTCGACGAGTCGCTGCGCGTCGACAAGCGGCATGGTCTCTGGCTTCTCGGTGGTCCAGGTGCCCACGATCGCCGTCTCCAGGCCGAGCACGTCGCCGAGATTCTTGCCTTCTTCCCAGGCGCTGAGCATTTCGCGTACGTGCGCGATGGTGTATCCGCGGTCCAGCATCGAGGTGATCAGCCGCAGCCGGGTCAGATGGGTGTCGTTGAACAAGGCGATGCGACCGACGCGCAACGGCGGGGGGAGCAGCCCGCGATCGCGATAGACCCGGATGTTGCGGGTGGTGGTGCCGGCAAGCCGGGCCAGGTCGTCGATCCGGTATTCGCCGGATGCGGGGTCGCCGTGGGGATGACGGACCGCCGCGTCGAACAGCTGCGAGACCGCCGTCTCGATCAATTGCCGGTATTCGCGCGACTGGCGCCGAACGCGCTTGGGCGCGCGCCGCACATTGTGCAGCACGCTGGCGATGGTGCCGGGTTCGGCTCTCGGAGAACGGTCGAGCGGGCGGTCGGGTGCCATGCGTTCAGCCCGGCGAGACGGCAGGCGCGCGCCGCGCCACCGCTTGGTAATCCTGGTAGCGGAAATCCCTCATCTGGCGAAGATACTGCGTCGCGAAACCCGGGTACATCGAGCCGTTGTATCCGTCCTTGGTGAGGTACCAACTGCGGCAGCCGGACATCCACGTCGTCTTGGTGAGGCGTCGCTGGATGTTGTCGTTGTGGCGGCGCTGGGCGCCTTCTCGCACATCGAGATAGCGCAGGTCGTTGTCGAGAACGGCGGTGACGCCACGCACCGCGTACTCCAGCTGACCCTCGATGTAGACCAGCAGCGAGTTGTGGCCCGGCCCGGAGTTGGGTCCGGTCATGACGAACAGGTTGGGATATCCGTGCACGTTGATGCTCTTGTAAGCCTGTGCGCCGCCGGCCCATTCGTCGGCCAGGGACCGGCCGCCGAGCCCGGTGATCGCGAAGGGGGGTCCGGTCAGATGGACGTCGTAGCCGGTGGCGAACACGACGCAGTCGACGTGATGCTCGATACCGTCACTGGTGCGGATGCCGGCCGGGCTCATCGTGGCGATCGGCCAGTCGATGAGCTTGCAGTTGTCGCGCTGCAGGGCGGGGTAATAGTCGCTGGAGACCAGCATGCGCTTGCACCCCGGGCGGAAGTCCGGCGTCAGCTGGCGCCGCAGCCACGGGTCCTTCACCTGCGCCCGCAGGTGCGCCCGCCCGAGCCGCGCGGCCAGCGAGGTCAGCGGCGTGTCCCACACCAGAGCAGTCGCGCTGGCCTCGTGGCCCCAGAACAAGGCCTGACGCGCAAGTAGCTGGGCCGCAGGGACTTTGGCGAACAGGGCTTGCACGGCCGGCGGGGTGACGGCGTCGAGGCGCGGCAAGACCCAGCACGGCGTGCGCTGGAAGACCTTGACGAACCCGGCCTGCTTCACCAGTTCGGGGATGATCTGGACCGCGCTGGCGCCGGTGCCGATGACGGCGACGCGTTTGCCCGCGAAATCGTAGCCGTGGTCCCAGCGGGCGCTGTGCACCTTGTGTCCGCGATAACTGTCCAGGCCGCGAATGTCGGGGAAGCTCGCGTCCGACAGCGGACCGGAGGCCAGCACCACGGTGCGCGCGCGGAACCGCTTGCCGCCCTTGGTGGTTGCGGTCCAGATCCCGGCACCCTCGTCGAAGGTCAGATGGCTGACCTCGTGGCCGAACCGGATGCGGCGGCGGATGTCGAATCTGGTCGCCATGTCCTCGAGGTGCCGGCAGATCTCCGGGGCCGGGGAGTAGGTGCGCGACCAGGCCGGGTTCCTGACGAACGAATACGAATACAGCAGCGAGGGAACGTCACAGCTGGCACCGGGATAGGTTGTGTCGCGCCAGGTTCCGCCGACCCGGTCGCCTCGCTCCAGGATCACGACGTCGTCGACCCCGGCGTCGGCCAGTCGAATGGCCGCTCCCAGGCCGGTGAAGCCGGCCCCGATGATGAGCACCGCGTGGGCGCGGTCGGTTGTCATGGTCAGGCCGCCGGCTTGTAGGTGAGTTCCTTGAACCAGCTGGGCACGGGCCTCAGCAGCGTCTTGGGGTATCGGTCCGACAGCCAGACCATCGAATCGGCCAGGAGCTGATAGGGATGCTGCGGGTTGACGACCATCGCGGCGTGCCGCTTGAGCAGCTGGTAGGTGGGAACACGCCAGGTGTGTTCCCCGCGCTCGCCGAGTTGTTTGAACCGCTTCACCGCGTTGTTCAGCCGCTCGGGCTCGAGTCCCATCTCGGCCATCTCGCCGTAGATGCGTTTGAGCAGCGGAACGTACATGAGCATGCCGATGATGAGGCCCGGGGACGCCGTGCGGCCGATGAGTTCGATGGCCAGTCGGCGCGCCCTGGCGTGTCCGATCAGGTCGAGCACCTCGAAATCGACCGCGATGTGCCGGGATTCGTCGTTGTTGATCTTCTCGAACACCTGGTGGCATACCGGGTCTTCCACGGTGTCCAGCAGAAACTTCAACAGCGCACCGTCGAGGGCCACCTCCAGCATCGGAATGACGGTGCCCAGCACGGACAGCGGCATGCTGTCGGCGAACGCGTCGAGCCACTCGATGGACAGCCGGATGTTGATGTTCGGCTCGGGCAGCTCGCCGTCGTCGAGCATCCCCCAGCGCTTCATCAGCGCCATCTCGGCGTTGGCGTGGCGCTGCTCCTCGGCGTGGAAGTAGCGGTAGATCTCCGCGAGCGTCGGGTCGGGCGCCTTCTTGGCCAGCGCGGCGAACCCGCGGGCGCCCACGTTCTCGATCCAGCACAGGTCGGCCATGAAGGCCTTCAGCTTGGGGCGGAATTCGGGCCGAATGGTCTCCGCACCGGGCGCGTCCCAGTCGATGTCGGCGAGCGCCCACTGCCGATCCTTGATCTTGGCGAGCATGGCTTCCATGTCGATGGCCATGGGGGGAGCTCCTTTTCGTTGACGGAATCAGGGCAGGTTGATGCGGGAGATCAGGCCGGCCGCACGCGTATAGGCCTGCGGGGCCATGCGTTTGATGCTCCAGCCGATCTTGGCGTCCAGTTGCGGCATGCAGTACAGGTCGCCGCGGTCATGCGCGTCCAGGCAGATCCGCGCGACCTTGTCCGGCGAGAATCCGGTCCAGCGCATCAATCGGTGGGCCAGCTCGCTGGACTCCTCGCTGATGCGGCCGGACTCGATGATGTTGGTCTTCACGAAGGTCGGGCACAGCACGGTGACCCGCACCGCGGTGCCGGCCAGTTCGGCGGCCAGGGTCTCCGACAGTGACAGCACGCCGGCCTTGCTGACGTTGTAGGCGGCCATTCCGGGGGCCGCGCCGAACGCCGCCGCGGACGCCACGTTGATGATGCCGCGGGGGGCGTGCGACCGGGCGGCCTCCCGCAGGATCGGGGTGAATACGTGGCAGCCGTGGATCGGACCCCACAGGTTGATGCCCAGCGTCCACACCCAATCGTCCAGTGGCGCATCGCCGATGGCCGCGCCGCCGGCGCCGACACCGGCGTTGTTGATCACCAGCGTCGGCGGCCCCGAAAACCACGCCTGCGACCGCTCGGCCAGCGCCTGGACGTCCTCGAATTTCGAGACGTCGCAACGGACGGCGGTGGCCCTGGCGCCCCGTTCGGTGATCGCGTCGACCGTTTGTTGGGCGGCGGCTTCGTCGATGTCGCTGCACACGACCGCGCCGCCACGGCGCGCCAGCTCGACGGCGAACGCCGCACCGATGCCGCTTCCGGCACCGGTCACCACCGCCGAGGCGCCCCGGCTGGTCTTGGCCCTGCCCAGCAGCCTGTCCAACATCGCTCAGTGCACCTCCTCGGCGAGCGCCCGCGCGTCCTGCAACGCGTGGGCGATGAACCGCGCAACGTAGGTCACGGCCTTGGCGGCTTCGGGTGTCAGGCGCGGCAGCGCTTGAAAGACGTGCACCTGGTGTGGCCAGATCTGAAGTTCGCACCGACCGCCAGCGGTTCGGATGTCGGCGGCGAGCTGACGCGCGTCGTCCTGGAGCATCTCCGCGCCGCCGGCCTGGATCAACGTCGGCGGAAGTGGCGGCCCGCCGGCCACATTGAGTGTCAGACGTTGGTGAGCGGGATCGAGGCCGGCGTGATACATGGCGACCAGGCGGGCCGCGTCGGCGGCCCGGATCGCCGGATCGCGGTGAAGGCGTTCACGCGCGAGGCAGAGCGCGAAGGTGATGTCGTAGAGCGGGGAGAACAGCGCGAGCGCGGCGGGGTGATCGGCCGTGATCTCCGGTTGCAGCAACATGTCGACGGCCAGGTGACCGCCAGCCGAATCTCCGGCGATCACTGTGCGTTTCGGCGATATGTCGCGGGCTTGCATCAGCCAGTCCCACCCGGCCCTGACGTCCTCGGCGGCGGCGGGGAAGCGGTGGCGGGGTGCCAGTCGGTAGTCGATGCAGAACACAGGCAAGCCGGTCAGGGATGAGAGCCAGGATGTCAAGCGCCGGTGCGTCTTTGGCGAGCACACGGCGTAACCGCTGCCGTGGACGTAGTAGATTGTGCCCGCGCTGGTTGACGATCGCGGGGTCCCGCTCGTCGGCGTTCGCGGTCCGTAAACCCATTCGCCTTTGACGCGGCGGCCGTCGGGCAGCATGGCGTCGACGTGTTCGACGCGGGTGCCGGCCAGCGGAGGACCGAAGGTCCCCATGATCCCGGCGATGATCCGCCGCGACAGCCACAAGCCCCATGCCCGCTCGGGCGGGAGCAGGCCGGTGACGGGCCGCAGGGTGTATGTACTCACCGCTGCCGCACCGCGGGACCGCAATGACCCGCGAGCCGGAACACCGTCCGTCATGCCACGCAGTCAACACCAAATGGTGACATTGGTCAATGGCAGCTTTTGGAGCCGTCCGCGGAGTCCGGCAACGTGCAGCCGGCTTTGGGTGCCGGGGGCAAACGAAAGCGGTTGCTATTAAGCGTGTTTCGGCTCGGATGAGGCCGGGGCAACCCGCCTAGTTGGGTGGTGGTGGTTGCGGCTGGAAGGGGTCGTACCACCACCAGTCGGCGCGTTCGCCGGTGGGTCCGGGGCACGGCGCGACGTCGGGTGGGGCCAGAGTGGGTGGGCGCGCGAGTGATGCTGCGCTCAGTGGTTTGCCGCGGTTGTCGGTGACGGTGAGGTCGGCGGCGGGTCCGGTGAGGGTGATCAGGCCGCGGTGGTGCAGTCGGTGGTGATAGGGGCAGACCAGTACGAGGTTGGCCAATTCGGTGGGGCCGCCGTCTTCCCAGTGCCGGAGGTGGTGGGCGTGCAGACCTCGGGTGGCGCCGCAGCCGGGGACCGCGCACATGCGGTGGCGATGCTCCAGCGCCCGGCGCAGCCGCCGGCTGATCGTGCGCGTCGTTCGGCCGGCGCCGATGACCTCGCCGGCACGTTCGAACCACACCTCGCAGGTGGCATCGCAGGTCAGGTAGCGGCGGTCATCCTCGGTGAGCAGCGGACCCAGATGCAGCGCGGCGGCGGGCTGCTCGACATCGAGATGCACCACCACCGTGGTGTGCTGCCCGTGCGGCCGGCGGGCCGCCTCGGCATCCCACCCGGCTTCGACCAGGCGCAGAAACGCCTCGAGCGTGCCCGGCAGTGGCGGTGCGATCTCTGCTGCGGCCTGGCCGTTGTCGCGGTCGCTTTTCCACTCGGCGATCAGCGCATCACGATGAGAGGCCAAGGCGGCGTCGAACTTCGCCGCGTCCACGTGCGGCAGCCTGATGCGCCAACAGGTGAACTCCTCATCGGCGGTCTTGGTGATCGCCGGCTGCGATTGCGGCCGAGTCTGAGGTTCGGGTCGCGGTTCCAGCTTGACCGCGGTACGCAGCTGGTTGACCGTAGCGACCCGCGCCAACTCGGCGTAATGCTCATCAGACCCCTCACCCGCTTGCGCGGCGATGACCCCGACCTGATCCAGCGACAGCCGACCCTCCCGCAGGCCCTGGGCACACCGCGGAAACGCCTCGAGCCGGTGTGCCACGGCGCTGATCGTGTGGGCATTCGCCGACGACAAGCCCAGCTTCCAGGCCACCAACGCCGCCACCGACCGCGCACCCGTGACACCACAGAGCTCGTCGCGATCCAACTCAGCGACGATCTCCACGATGCGCCCATCAATCGCATTACGCTGACCCGCCAACTCCGCCAACTCCTCAAACAACCCATCCAGGCGCTCAGCAGGGGTAACTGCAGCCGGAGGCGAGGCGGTCAAAGACATAACCACATCATCGCAGCGACCACCGACAAATCCCGGCTACCGCCCTCCCTGCTCCCGCCGGTCCGGTTTACCGGTGATCCTTCACATTTGATGCGGGGGCATGGCGCTTCTTGGGCGGCGATGCCTCCGCCATCGGCCGGAAACGGCACAACGACAGGACATCTTCGACGACGGCGTCGACGAAGCTGTCATCGATTGGCTCACCCGTCACGATCACGCGATAGTGGCTCGGCCCGACGAGCCTCTCCGCCAGCGACGCCACATCCGTGTACCGGCTAGATCATCCGGGGTCCGCCGAAGCCGGGAACCGTGCCGATCGGGATCAACGCGAGCGCGATGGCGAGAACAACGAACCGCTGCAACGCTTTTGGGGATGGCTCCTGGTCCATCTCCGGCCGGCGCGCGGCGAAGAGGATGAACACCACGCCGACATCCAGCGCCACGACCGTCAGCCAGCGGGTCCAGTCGTAGCCGGTCAGGAAAACCGGGCTCACCAACAGCAGGGCGGCGATGACCCACGCCATCCGCCCGCGCAGCGCCTCGACGAACGCATCCAGTGGCACACCCGAGGCGTTGCCCAGTCCCCACATCGTCGCTACGACGGCGGCCGCACCGAACAGGAGGGACATCGTCAGGCCGACTATCCCGATGTGGCCGACGGTCCGGATGGCATCGCCGATCCCGTTGTCGTAATTCGGCATCACGTTGCGGCACACCCAGTCGTGATAGTCGGTCTGCCTCGTTCGCCCGTCAATGACGTAGCGCAGCAACGTGGTCGGCGACGTCACGGTGGCGAAGGGGTTGGGCATCAGGCGGTGGGGAACCGACGCGCACAGTTGCGCGGCGACGTCGTGGCGACCGAACGCCGCCACGGCGGCCGTCGCGACGACGCCCGGCACCACCGCGAGCAGCGCGCCAAGCCCCCAACTGTTCTTCAGCGCGCTTCCGAGGACCAGGACCGCCAGCACGGACCCCAACGCGAACTGCAGCCCTACCGCCTCGTGCACGAGCGTCAACGCCGCGATCGCCGCGCCGTAGGCCGCGCACCACGCCGTTGCGACGGCGCGGGAACGCGCGACCACCAGCGCGCAGGAGAAAAGCGCCAGGGTCGCCCCACCGAACAGGTCCGGCCGGGCCGAATAGGCCGCAAACGGGACACCGAAGGGCAACAACGGGATCAGCATCGCCACCATCAGCCTGCGCCCCGACCGAGGGCGACCGACGAGGATCACGCCCGCGACCGTCGCCAGCGCGCACAGGTAGACCGCCGTCGACAACCACCGCAGGCTCAGCGTGGCCGCGAAGTAGTGGCCCGGCACCGAGTGCACCAGTTCACCCGCGAGCCCGCGCCGCACGAAGCCGTGCGTGTAATCGGCGGCGTAGTACGACATCCAGTACACGTCGAGCGGAACGATCTTGATCGCGAACCACAGCATCACCGCCGCCCAGGCCGCGATGCCGGCACCGATACCCACATACCTGAGGCGACGTGCGTGTTCGGGCGCCCTTACCTTCGGCTCCGCCGTCAAATCCGCCCCGCATAGACCGTGGTGGCGGACAGCTGCAGATCTGCCAGTGCACTCAACGCCAGATCGCGGGTCTGTGCCGCGGTGTTGTCGGCGTCGGCCCGGCACGCGATCACATTGAGAAACCGGCTGCCGTTGATTGTGCCTGTGGTGCAGAACAATTGGCCCTGCATCTGTCCGAGGCGGCCGCGGGTGACGCCCTGCTCGGCCAGCCGGATACAGACCTCGTCGGCATCCTCACCGTCGATGCGCCCGACCGCGGCGTCGAGGCTCCCGAGGTTGGAGCAGCCGACCGGGAGCCGGCCGGTCGACATCGCGATGCCTTCGGCGTGCCGGACCAGCCGGCGCGGCGTGTAGGGGACGAGGGGCAACGCGGCGAGCATCTCGTTGGGTTGGTGTTGCAGCGACGTCAGCAGCCGCTTGACCTCTGCACGCACGCAACCCAAGTCGTTGGTCACCGCGGCTCCGTCGACGGTGAGGGTGATCGAGGTCAGTGCGTTGGCGCGGTCGTCGGCGGCGGTGCGATCGCTGACCGGAAGCACGACCGTCGCCGAGTTCCCGTCGGCGAGCACCCTGCCCATGCGGTGAGCCAGGCGGGCCGCGAACGCGATAAAGAGCGTGTTGCTGCTGCCCTGGAGACTGCGCGCCCGCGCTTCCCATGCCGCGGCGTCGGTTTGCACAGTCACCGATGGCAGCGCCGTCTGGTCATCGCCCATAGGGGAGGGCGGCCCGGGCTGATGCGCCCCACGGGGGCCGGCCGGAGCCTTGAGCGTGATGGCCAGCGTCACCATCAGTGCGCGAATGGCCGCCGGCAGGCCGCGAACGGCGTCGATCAGATCCTCGCACACGGCGCGCAGCCGGGCCCGTGAATGTGGCTGGGGATAGCCGAAATTGCGTCGTTCACCCTTGACCGCTTCGGTGACCGCCGTGATGAGCCCGAGCCCGTCGACAACGCAGTGTGATGCCACCAAGGTGACCGCCGCACCGCCGCCATCCAACGGCAGGACGCCCAGATGGAACACCGGACCGTCCTCGGGATCGACGGGCACCTGCGCGCGTCTTTCGACCCACGCGCCGACCTGCGACCGCGGTTGCCGTGGTTCCAGTGCGATGTCGGGTGCGCGGTTATCCAGCACCCAGCGATGACGCCCGAACGGCAGCGGCGAACGCTCGATCCGCCGGCCGAGAAGACCGGCGCCCAGATCCTCGTTGAAGCCCCGCAACGCGTCGAGGTGCACGTCGCGGTCGTACAGCCACGTGCACTGCACCGTGCTGCCTTGACCGGTGGCCCGCAGCCGCAAGAAGGCGGCCTGGTCCAGAAACGCCAGCCTCGTCACCGGCGCCCCGCTTCGACCGCTCGCGCTCGGCACGCGATTGCCGCGGCCTCATTGATACCGAGACCCTCCGCACGAGAAGAGAACTGCATTAGGCGTCGACGTGCAGCCCGGCGTCCGCTACGCGCGTGAACTCGGCACGCATCGTCTCGACGTAGCGCAGGACGGACCCGCGGGCGACCTCGGTGCCCGGGTAAGCGGCCACCAACTGCGTTCCGTCGTGCATGCGGTTGACCCACATGCACACCGTCTCCGATAGCCGGTTGTCACCCCAGATCCCCGCACGCAGGCCGTCGAAGTAGTCACCGAACGGGAGCTTGCGGATGTCGATGTAGGACAGCATCGGGACGGGCCGGTCCGGAACCTCGAGACGCCCCCACGATCCGTCCGCCCTCTCCAGCAAGTGGTAATAGGGGACGGCGCCGAGTGACGTGTTCGCGTCGAACGATGCCTGGGCGGCGCTGACCACCTCGGCGAAGGAGGCACCCGCCGTCGGGATCGCCAGCGGGACGAAGCTGGCCAACCAACCCACCGCGGTGGCGTGGGCGGGATCTCGCCGGTTGTCGAAGGGAGTGAGCCCGAAGTACGTGGCCGCGCCGGTCAATCGATGTTCGGCGAGTGCGGCGCAGGCGAACACGCCACCGCTGAACCGGGCTCCCGCGGCGCGGCACGTCGCCTCGAAACGCCGGCCCTGGTCGCCATCGATCAGTTTGAACACGTCGATGGCACCGGGCGTGTCCGCGGAGGCCTCGCCGAGTTCGAGCGGGAACTTCGGCAGCGCACCGTTGTTCGCGGCGAGAAAGGCTCGCCAGCGCCGGATTTCGGGCGAATCCTCATCGAGGGCGGCGGTGTGGGCACGTTGCTTTGCG
The DNA here is from genome assembly GCF_001668695.1 of Mycobacterium sp. E2497. NCBI lineage: Bacteria > Bacillati > Actinomycetota > Actinomycetes > Mycobacteriales > Mycobacteriaceae > Mycobacterium > Mycobacterium sp. E2497. The sequence continues at coordinate 7,836 of NZ_LZKD01000278.1, read as the reverse complement.
CTGTATTCGCGGTGACTGGGTGCCGGTGGCAGCGCCACGTGCCCCTGCTGCAGCGCGGTGAAATACGCCGTCTGGATGTCCAAGAAGATCACACCGGCCGACATGCCGTCGGCGCGTAAGTGGTCGACGGCAATGAAGATCGTGAAACGGTCCTCGCCCTGGATGATTCCGAAGCTGAAGCAATCCCATTGCAGCGGATCGGGCGTGTCCAGGATCAGCTTGCGGATCTCGAGCGGAGCCATTTCGCCGAGAACCGTTGGCGCCAAGGCGATGCTCTCCGGGTCATCAATCACGTAGCGGAGGATCTCGTCGTCCTTGCCGCGGAGGGCGAACCAGTCGTGGTAGGCGTCGTGGCGCCGCACATGGCTGTTCAGCGCCTGCGTCATCGCATCGATATCGCAGACGCCGCTGATCTCCCAGGCACCGATGCACAACCGCGGGATGTCACGACCGAGGCTGACCTGCCGCCGGTAATACCGAAGATGCTGCGACTGCTGGTAACTGACCGGGGCGGGATGATATTGCGCTTCGGTGGCGCGCGCGTACGTGTCCGCGGTGGGATACCAGGACACGACGGTGCCCTCGGCCGTCCAGTCGTCCACCGTGCCCAGGAACATGCGCTACCTTTCCTTCGTCGGTTAGCGGCGTCAATTCCGAACGGACTTGACCCGACTGCTTGGAAGTTGCTGAACGACGTTGTCCTCGCTGCGGTTCGAGCCGCTGCTCCCGCATGCTGGCGCAACCATAGTGGGCCCCCTTGAACCCGGCAATCTCAGAGGATTTCTGAGCAATCCACCCCATTGCCATCGTCTGTGCCGTGCAAGGTAACCGCAACGCGAACGCGCTGAATTCGCGCGCGGTTAACTCCAAAACAGTTCTCTACCAAGCCTTTACATCGACGTCTCGACCCAATCCGTCGATGTCTTCCCCGATAGCCGGCGCTATCTTGACGAAGCCATTCCCGGCTCTGTCAATCCTGCAAAACGGGCCTCGGTCACCATATCCCAGGTACGGCCACGGCGGAATAGTACCAGCCGAACACTTTTTGCGCTTGTCGAGCAAACGGCCCGAGCGTTCTGGGGCAATAAGGGGAGCGACCACGCGTATCCGTTATGCGCACTTTGCGTTTAAGTCAAGCCACTATCCGAAGCGGTGGCCGGCATCGATATGGGCGGCCATCCCATTGTGCGGCAACATTTTTGCTGCGGATAGCGCATCGTTTCAGATAGTCGCCGCTCAGAGCCCCAAGGCGTCATTCCGAAGATTTCGCTGCGGCCTGGGCCACGGCCGGTTGAATGCGCGAATTGGCATCGCCCCGATTGGGGCATCGAACGCCGGCGCGAAGATGCGCACCATTTCTGCGAGGACACCAGTGTCGGCCGCGGGCAACAACTTTCGTCATGAGTGAAAACGTCAGCGCAGCAAGTCAATTGACGGTGTGGTGGAAGTGCGGCGGCTAGCGCCGCCACGAACAGCTTCAAACGCATCGAACACGGAACTTGGCGGGCATCGGCAGCGCTCACGCTGTTGACCTCATACATACAGTGTGTATCTTAATACAGACGGTATGTATGAAGGAGGGATTGATGAGTACCACGCTTGAAGCCATCGCAGAGGAGCGCGCGATCGTCCTGGACGTGTGCTCCCGCCTGCCCGGGTCGACGTGGGCCGCCGACAGCGGATGTCCCGGCTGGTCCGTCCAAGACCTGGTGTCGCACATGGCGTGTAGCTACTGGTTGGCGGTCGACCCGTCAAAGCTGCCCGATCCCGGTGGGCTGCCCGCCGAACGCGCGGCGGATCTTTACGTCGACTCGCGTCGCTCCATGACCCCCGCCGAGGTGCTGGCCGACTACGAGTCGGTCAGCGCACGCGGCCTGGACGTGCTGGCCGCGGTCGAGGGCCAAGACATCGACATACCGATCGGCGATGTCGGAACGTATCCGGCCTCGGTCGTGCCCACGACTTTTGTCTTCGAGTCCTTCGTCCACCTTCGGTACGACCTGTTCGCGCCCGATGGCCCGTTGCGGTCGGATCCCCCGCCCGTCGACGAGCTCCGGCTCGCCCCGACGCTGGACTGGATCGAGGCTGCGCTGCCGCAGCAGAACACCGAACTGCTGGACTGTTTGCGCGGCGGTCTCGAGATCCGCCTCGACGGAATGTGCGCCCGGACGCTGCACCTGGGCGCCCAGGGGGAGCCCGCCGCGCGGATCGTGTCGGATTCACAGGCGTTCGTGCGGTGGGTGACCCAGCGCGGCACCTGGGAGGGACTTGGCGTTCGGGCCGAGGGCGACCCGTCGGCCCTGGACATCGTCCGCCGGTTCAGGGTGTTCTGAACGACGCCGCGCCAGGCCGTCCCGCAACCTTCATGCGGTGTGTATGACAATGCATACCTACGTGTGAAAGTGAGGGTGGCATGGCGCAAGACGGTCGCCGCACTCAGGCCGAGCGTGCCGCCGACACGCGTGGCGCGCTGATCAGCGCCGCCCGGCCCCTGTTCGCCGAGCGGGGGTTCGCGGAGGTATCGCTGGAGACGATCGTGCGCGACGCGGGAGTGACGCGCGGCGCGTTGTACCACCACTTCGCCGACAAGACTGAGCTCTTCGCGGCGGTGTTCGAGCAGGTAGAGGGCGAGATGGCCGCCCGGATGGGGGAGGCCGTCGCGGCGGCGGGGCACTCCGATCCGGTCGAGATCATGCGGCTGTGCGCGGGCCTGTGGTTGGACGCGTGCGCCGAACCCGAGGTTCAGCGCATCGTGTTGCTGGAGGCGCTGGCGGTGTTGGGATGGGAACGCTGGAGCGACATCGGGCACCGATACAACATCGGCTTCGTGACGGCGCTGCTGACCGACGCCATCGAATCCGGCAGCATCCCGCCGCAACCCGTCGAGGCGACGGCGCTCACCGTCATGGGTGCGTTGCGCGAGGCGACGCTCTACATCGCCCGCGCGGACGATCAGCGCCAGGCGCGCGCTGATGCCGGCGCCGTGATGGATCGGCTCCTCAATGCGTTGCGCGTTAAGGACACCGGCTGACGCGGGTCGGCTCAGCTCGACGAGGGTGCCTGCACCGAAAGCCGCCTGGTGATGGCCTTCTTGTCCACCTTGCCGATCGGCGTGGTCGGTAGCGCGGCCATCGGTAACAACACATCGGGCCGGGCGTGTGTGGCCACGCCGCGCCGGTCGAGGTGCGCGTTCAACTCGGCCAACGTCACCGGCGGGCCGGTGAAAACGACCGCCGCGCAGATCTTTTCGCCGAGGTAAGGATCGGGTAGCGGCACTGCGGCCGCCGCGAAGATCGACGGGTGGCGCAGCATCTGCTCCTCGAGGTCGGCCGCGGAGATGGTTTCACCGCCGCGGCAGATCACGTCCTTGACCCGCCCGGTGACCGTCAGATAGCCGTCCTGTCGAAGCCGGACCAGGTCACCGCTGCGGAAGAAGCCTTCGGGATCGAAGCAGCGCTCGTTGTCGCGCGCGGCCCGGTAGTAGCCGTTCATCGTGTACGGGCCGCGCACCAGCAGCTCGCCTTCCTCGCCCGGCTCGATCGGTTCACCGTCGGCGCCGACCACCCGCAATTCGTCCGCCGCGCACAATGGGCGCCCCTGGGTGTGGTCGACGAGCTCGGGCGGATCGTCCGGCCGGGTGTAATTGAGTAGCCCCTCCGCCATCCCGAAGACCTGCTGCAGCCCCGGCGTCAGGGTGGTGCGGATCAGGCGGGCGTCGTCGGGCTCCAGCCTCGCGCCGCCAACCTGCAAGAGCCGCAGGGACTTCGGCGTCACCGGCTCCCACTCGCGGGCCTGCGCCCACAGTTTGGCCAGGGCCGGCACCAGCGCGGTGACCGTGACGCCGTGACGCTCGATGGCGGCGAAGGCGGCCTCCGGGCTGGGGTCGGTGCCGAACACGGTGGTGGCGCCCACCGTCATGGCGCCGAGCAGCCCGGGGCAGGCCAACGGGAAGTTGTGCCCCGCCGCGAGCATCACCAGGTACACGTCGTCGGCGGTGAGCCGGCAGACCTGGGCGCTGGCGGTCGCGTTGAACAGGTAATCCTCGTGGGTGCGGGGGATGAGCTTGGGTGTGCCAGTGGTGCCACCCGAAACCAGCAGCAGCGCAGGCGATTCCGGGTCGCGCGACGGTGTGGGGGGCAGGGTGGTGTCCTGCGCGCAGAGTTGCGCCCACGAGGTGAACGGGCCCGGGTCGCCGTCGACGATGACTTGCTCGAGCCCGGGGTGGTCCGCGACGAGCTCGCGCGCCATGGCGCGGTAGTCGAAACCGGTTGCAGCACCGGCGATCACCAACGCCGTGGGCTGGCTGACGGCGGCGAAATGCCCCAGTTCCGCCGCCCGGTGTCCGGGCAGGCACAGCACCGGGATGGCGCCCGCCCGCAACAACCCGAACAGCGCCACCGCGAACTGGCACCCGTTCGGCAGCTGCAGCAGCACCCGGTCGCCCGGCGCGATGCCCGCACCGCGCAGTCCCGCCGCGGCACGGTCGGCACGCTCGTCGAGCTGCGCATAAGTCAAGCCCGCGCCGCCCACGGCATCGAGCACGGCCGTGCGGCCGGGCCACCGGCGCGCCGCGTCGCTCAGGATGGTGTCCAGTGTGCGCCCCGCCCAGTAGCCGGCCGCCCGGTAGGCGGCGGCCCGCTCGGCGGGGAACGGCACGAACCCGTCGAGGGGCCCGGCCGGGGGCTGCCCTGTGTTCGCGTTCATGAGGTCCTCAGGCATGGGGGGCGTAGTAGCGGCGATCCGGGAGTAAGGATAGGGTAACCACAACTTAGGGCAGCCTGTGCTAATTCAGGGAGGGTTCGTGGTGCGTGCCTCGGTGCGCTCGGAAGACGTCCGGGCGGAGGTTGCCGAACTGCTCGGCGTCGATGCCGACGGTCTGCAGCCGGACGCCAACCTCATCGGTCAGGGCCTGGACTCGATCCGGATCATGACGTTGGCGGGCCGCTGGCGACGTCGGGGCATCGCGGTCGACTTCGCCGCGCTGGCCGCCGCCCCGACGCTCGAGGCCTGGGCCGACCTGCTCACCGGCCGGGACGCGTCCGCCGATCCGCCGCCCGCCGAAACGCCGGCGGGTGCGGCCGGCGATCCCTTCCCCCTGGCGCCGATGCAGCACGCGATGTGGGTCGGCCGCCAGGACGGTCAGCAGCTGGGCGGTGTGGCGGGACACCTTTACGTCGAATTCGACGGCGGTCCCATCGATCCCGAGCGGCTGCGCGCGGCCGCCACGGCCCTGGCCCGGCGCCATCCGATGCTGCGGGTGCGGTTCCTGCCCGACGGCACCCAGCGCATCGCCGAAACCGCGGCCGGCGACGACTTCCCGGTCGCCGTCGAAGACTTCCGCCACCTGGACCGCGACCACATCGATCAGCGGCTGGCCGCCATCCGCGACACCAAATCGCACCAGCAGCTCGACGACGCCGTGTTCGAGCTCGCACTGACGCGGCTGCCCGGCGAGCGTTCGCGCCTGCACGTCGACCTGGACATGCAGGCCGCCGATGCGATGAGCTATCGCACCCTGATGACCGACCTGGCCGCCCTCTACCTCGGGCACGAACTGCCCGCGCTGGACTACACCTACCGGCAATACCGGCAGGCGATTGAGGCGGACGGGGCGCGGCCCCAGCCGGCACGCGATGCCGCCCGCGAGTGGTGGGCACGGCGCATCCCGGGTCTACCGGACCCGCCGGCGCTCCCCACCACCGGCGACCGCAGCTCGCGCAGGAGCACCCGGCTCTGGCACTGGCTGGACCCCGACACCCGCGACGCCCTGTTCGCCCGCGCGCAGGCCCGCGGGATCACCCCGGCCATGACGCTGGCCGCGTCGTTCGCCAACGCGCTCGCGCGCTGGTCGACCACCTCACGCTTCCTGCTGAACGTGCCGCTGTTCGGCCGCCAGCCCCTGCATCCCGACGTCGACTCGCTGGTCGGCGACTTCACCTCCTCGCTGCTGCTCGATATCGACCTCACCGGAACCCGCACGCCGGCGGCGCGGGCGGAGGCGGTGCAGGACGCGATGCGGACCGCCGCCGCACACTGCGCCTATCCCGGGCTGTCGGTGCTGCGGGACCTCAGCCGGCACCGCGGCACCCAGGTGCTGGCACCGGTGGTGTTCACCAGCGCCCTGGGACTCGGCGCGCTGTTCAGCCGCGAGGTCACGGCGCAATTCGGCACGCCCGCGTGGCTCATCTCCCAGGGTCCGCAGGTGCTGCTCGACGCTCAGGTCACCGAGTTCGACGGCGGCGTGCTGGTGAATTGGGATGTCCGCGAGGGCATCTTCGCCCCCGGTGTCATCGACGCCATGTTCGCCTACCACATCGACGAACTGCTCAGGCTGGCCCGCGCCGACGACGACTGGGACACACCCGGGCCGGCGCCGCTGCCGGCCGCGCAGCGCGTGGTGCGGGAGGCCGTCAACGGCCGCACCGCCCGCCCCAGCGGAGAAGCGTTGCACGACGGGTTCTTTCGGCAAGCCGAGCGGGGGCCCGACGCACCCGCGGTGTTCGCCGACTCCGGTGACCTCAGCTACGGCCAGCTGCGCGACCGGGCGCTGGCGGTGGCCGCCGCGCTGCACGCGGCCGGCGTCGGCGCCGGCGACACGGTCGCGGTGGTGGGCCCGAAAACCGCGGAGCAGGTGCCCGCGCTGCTGGGCATCCTGAGCATCGGCGCGGCCTACCTGCCGATCGGCGTCGACCAGCCGCGCGATCGCGCGGAACGCATCCTGCGGACCGGCGGCGTGCGCCTGGCCCTGGTGTGCGGCGGGCAGCGGCTGGAACTGCCCGTGCCCGAGTTGATCCTCGCCGGCGTGCTGCGCGGCGCAACCGCCTCCGCCGAGATGCGCCCGGCGAGAGTCGATCCCGCCGAGCTCGCCTACGTGTTGTTCACCTCCGGCTCGACCGGCGAGCCCAAGGGCGTCGAGGTGACCCACGACGCCGCGATGAACACCGTGGAGTTCATCGCCCGCCACTTCGACATCGGCCCCGCGGACCGCTGCCTGGCCCTCTCCACGCTCGAAGGTGACATCTCGGTGATGGACGTCTTCGTCACCTTGCGGACCGGCGGGTCGATCGTCATGGTCGACGAGGCCCAGCGCCGCGACCCCGACGCCTGGGCCCGGCTCATCGACGCCCACCGGGTGACCGTCTTGCACTTCATGCCGGGCTGGCTGGAGATGCTGCTCGAGGTCGGCCGCGGAAGGCTCTCCTCGGTGCGGGTGATTCCCACCGGCGGGGACTGGGTGCGCCCCGAGGTGGCGCGCCGCCTGAAAGCCGAGGCGCCGAACCTCCGCTTCGCCGGCCTGGGCGGAGCGACCGAAACCCCGGTGCACAACACCATTTTCGAGGTCGATGATCCCGACGAACTGCCGACGGACTGGGCCGCCCTGCCTTATGGCGTCCCGCTGGCGAACAACGCCTGCCGCGTCGTCGACGACGCGGGCGACGACTGCCCCGACTGGGTCGCGGGCGAACTCTGGGTGTCCGGTCGCGGCATCGCCCGGGGCTATCGCGGACGTCCGGAGCTGACCGCCGAGCGCTTCGTCGAGCACGCCGGCCGGACCTGGTACCGCACCGGCGACCTCGCCCGCTACTGGCCCGACGGCACGCTGGAGTTCCTCGGCCGGGCCGACCACCGGGTCAAGATCGCCGGGTACCGCGTCGAACTCGGCGAGATCGAGGCCGCGCTGCGCCGGCTGCCGGGCGTCGCGATAGCGGTCGCCGCGGTGCTGCCCGGATCCGGTGGGTCCGAGGTGCTCGCCGCCGCCGTCCGCAGGGAAAGCGCCGAGCTGACCGCCGAGCGGATTCGGGAGCTGATGGGCGAATTCGTTCCCGCGCACATGGT
>NZ_LZKD01000277.1:0-6582 GCF_001668695.1 Mycobacterium sp. E2497 | reverse complement strand
TGATGGGTACCACCGACCGGCCCACCCAGGTCGAGTCGATGATCCTGCCGCCCATCGCGCACGAGGTGAAGGTCATCTCCATCGCGCAGTTCACGGAGGGCAACACACCGGTGGTGTGGCGGGGGCCGATGCTGCACCGGGCGTTGCAGCAGTTCCTGGCCGACGTCTATTGGGGTGACCTGGACGTCCTGCTGCTGGATCTGCCGCCGGGCACCGGCGACATCGCCATTTCGGTGGCTCAGCTGATCCCGAGCGCCGAGCTGATGGTGGTCACGACGCCGCAGCTGGCCGCCGCCGAGGTCGCCGAGCGGGCGGGCAGCATCGCGATGCAGACCCGGCAGCGCATCGCCGGGGTGGTGGAGAACATGTCGGGCCTGACCCTGCCCGACGGCTCGACCATGCAGGTGTTCGGCGAGGGCGGCGGCCGACAGGTGGCCGAACGCCTGTCCCGCGCGGTCGGTGCCGATGTGCCGCTGCTGGGCCAGATCCCGCTCGATCCCGCGCTGGTGGCGGCCGGCGACTCCGGCACGCCGATCGTGCTGAGCGCCCCCGACTCCCCGGCGGGCAAGGAACTGCGCGGCGTGGCCGACAAGCTATCGTCGCGCCGCCGCGGGCTGGCGGGCGTGTCGCTGGGTCTCGATCCGACGCGGCGCTAACCGAGACCCCGCGGGACCCGGTGGCGGCGACCCGCTTCGCCCGGCTCCGCCACGCTAGGTCGCGTCGGCGTCGAACGGCGTCTGTCCGGGGATGTGTGGTTGGGGTTGCGGTGGCGGCGCCGACGGCTCCGGCGGCGTGACCGCCGCCCCGTTGGCCGGTCTGTCGAAGTTCCCGGTGAGGAAGGAATCGTCGCCGTCGAGCAGGTGCTTGGTCAGGGCGGCGCGCGGAGTCATCCCCCGCAGTCTCTGCAGTTCGCTCAGCGGAACCCGCAGATCGTCGAACTCGGGCCCGAGGTCGTCGCGCAACTGGGTGGTCACCCCACTGAGGTAGTCGCGAGCCTGGCGCAGCGCGGTCGACGTCCAGCGGATCGCGCCGGGAAGCCGCTCCGGGCCGAGGACCACCAACCCGACCACGACGAGGACCAGGATGTGCTCCCAGCTCAGGCTGCCGAACATCTAGCTGCCGTCGGGGTCGGGCTTGACGGTGAGGGTGACGTGCCGGCCGTCGCGGACCACCTCGATCGGGGAGTCCTGGCCGATGGTCAGCTGGCGCACGGCGACGACGAACTCGTCGGCATCGGCGACCGTGCGGTTACCGACCTTGACGATGACGTCGTTCTCCAGGATCCCGCCCTTTTGCGCGGGGCTTCCCGCCTTCACGTTGGCGACCTGGGCCCCGGAGGCGATCGCGTTGCTCACCGAGCGGGTGCTGATCCCCAGCGTCGGGTGCACGATCTTGCCGTCCTTGATCAGCGTCTGCGCGACTTCCTTCGCCTCGTTGATCGGGATGGCGAAGCCAAGCCCACTGGCGCTGTCGGACAGGGACTTACCCGCGGTGTTGATGCCGATCACCTGCGAATCCATATCGATCAGCGGGCCACCGGAGTTGCCGTGGTTGATGGACGCGTCGGTCTGCAGGGCGTCGATGACGGTGTCGGTGTCCGAGCCCTCCCCCGACAACGGGACGGGCCGGTGCAGCGCGCTGATGATGCCGTGGGTCACGGTGCTGCGCAGGCCCAGCGGCGCACCGGCCGCGAGCACCTCGTCGCCGACGCGCACCTTGTCCGAGTCGCCGAACCGGGCCACGCTGAGGTTGTCGACGTTGTCGACCTTGAGCACGGCCAGGTCGGTCTTGGGGTCGCGGCCGACGAGGTTGGCCGGCACTTCCTTGCCGTCGTTGAACACCACGGTCGTCTTGAACTGGCTGGGGTTGTTGGCCGCCTCGGATATCACGTGGTTGTTGGTGACGATGTAGCCGCGACCGTCGACCACCACGCCGGAGCCCTGCAGGCCCTCCTGATCACTCTTGGACTCGATGGTCACCACCGAGTTGGCGGTCGCGGCCGCCACCTTCGCGAAGCGACCGGCCGGCCCTTCGCCGTTGCCGTTGGTCGACAGCGTCACCTTCGAGGTGGTGAAGGCCTCGGCCACCTCGGCCGTCTTGCGACCGACCACCCCGCCGATCACACCGATGAGCAACGCGATCAGCAGCAAGACGAGCAACGCCAGGTAGGACACCTTGCCGCCGAACAGCACATCGCGCACACCGAGCTTGCCGCCGTAGCCCTGCGGCCTCCGGGGTCCCGACGGGGCCACTGCCGGGGTGCCCAGCGCCGCCGCCGCCGCCGGGTCACGCCACGGATCGTCGGCCTCGTCCGGCTCGACACCGTCTTTCTCGGCCGCAAGCGCACCCGCGTCGACGGGGTGGCGCTGCAACGAGTCGGGGCTGCCGACCGGCCGGCTGAACGCCTCCTGAAGCACGGGATCGGCCGGCTCGTCGTGGGGCCTGAACTCGCTCTGGTCCCGATACTTCGGCGGGCGGACGCGATCGGCCACGAAGGATCCGCGCAGCCCGTCGGGCCGGCTGAACAGTTGACGCGAGGCGGGGTCGACCGGCGGACGCGAGATGGGGCGCGGCGCCAAACGGTTGCCGCGGTTCTTGCCGCTGTCCTGCTTCTGGTCGAAGCCTTGATCGGAGGTCACGTTACCCCTTCGGATCCTCTTCTTGAGCGCTCGAGACGGGCCCTTCACCGGGCGAGATGTGCAACACCGGCGCGGTTGTGTCCACCCTAGTATCCACGGTTCGGCGCACCTCGCCCATGAGCGCACGGGCGGCGTGCGCAAAATTCGGCCGGATCAATTGCGGGGATTTCGAAGAGGAGGTGTCGAGCTAGCGGCGCTTGCGCTGTTCACGGGCGTCGCGGTCAGCAAAACGGTCGGCCGCCCGGTTGCTCGCATCGTCGGGCGAATCGTAGGGAATCTCCGCCAGCATCCCGAGCAGCGTGCTCGGGATGCGGATCGGGTGCGAGTCCCGCAGCGCCGCACGCGCCCGGCTCTGATCGTCCACCTCTGCCGCGCACTGCGGGCACAGCGACAGGTGATGCGCGGCCCGCAGGTGCGCGTTCATCCGCAACTCACCGTCGACGAAGGCCGCTATGGCCTCCACGGAGAGGTGCTCGGTGGAACCGAACTGGCGCGGGGCGCCGACGGGCGCATCGCTTTGAGAGGCGAACTGAGCGGGAAGCCAGGAGAACGCACGCCGGAAGACATGTCCTCGATCGGGCATCGCCGGGTCCTTTCGTTGCGCCTACCCCTCGAATGTAGCGCGAGGCGGGGCGCAATACCCCGTCTGCAGGCGGCAAAACCGCTGGCATCGCGGGCCGTGGCAGGCCTGCGTTCGCCGGGCTACGCCGACTCGGCGTGCAGCGCGTTGCGGCCGGGACCGGGTTCGGGCTGCGCGGCCAGGTAGTCGCGCAGGGCCTGACGTCCGCGGTGGATGCGGCTACGCACGGTGCCGAGCTTCACGCCCAGCGTCGCGCCGATCTCCTCGTAGGACAGGCCCTCGATGTCACACAGCACGACCGCGGCGCGGAACTCCGGTGGCAGCGAATCCAGGGCCGCCTGCAGATCGGGGCCGAGCCGCGAATCGTGGTAGATCTCTTCGGGATTCGGCTCGTCGGCGGGAACCCGCTCGTAATCCTCGGGCAGCGCCTCCATCCGGATCCGGGCGCGCCGGCGCACCATGTCCAGGAACAGGTTGGTGGTGATGCGGTGCAACCACCCTTCGAACGTCCCGGGCTGGTAGTTCTGCACCGACCGGAAAACTCGGATGAACGTCTCCTGGGTGAGGTCCTCGGCGTCGTGCTGATTGCCGGAGAGGCGGTAGGCCAGCCGGTACACCCGGTCGGCGTGCTGACGCACCAGTTCGTCCCACGAGGGCATCGTGGACTTGTCCCCGGTCGCGTCGAAGACCGCGGTGCCCTGCAACCCGTCGGACGGCTCCACCCACTCGTCTGCGGGGCAGTCCTGCGCGTGCGACATGCTGGTCGGGCCCAAAAGCGTGGTGATGATCAGATCCTCCGAATCCGTCCTGCCCAAAAGCGACAAGTCGTCACCGGCGGCAACACGTGGCCGCCAGTCCGTATTCCCGTGCCAACGCGTTCCGCGATCCATAGGGACACCGTCGCGTATCGGCGTATGTGCGATATATGAACAATCTGAGCTCAACCTGAGAAACCGGATCGTTACCATCGCTGCGCAGGAGATATCCGCCGCGGGGGGAAGCTAAACGCCTCGACGTTGCCGGGCGTGTCGTGGCGGGGCGGCTTAGGCGTGCCACGCCGGGCCGCGCACCGAAGTGGAATACGCTGCGGGCATGGACGGCACCGACGCAGAAACCCCCGGCCAGCCGGCGCCCAGTCGAGCCGAATCCCTCTTCGCGCACGCCGAGGGGTCGATCTCGGAGGACGCGCTGCTGGCGGCCGCCCGCGAGCGCGCGATGGACATCGGCGCGGGCGCGGTGACCCCGGCGGTGGGTGCGCTGCTGAGCCTGTTGACCAAACTCAGCGGCGGCAAGGCCGTCGCCGAGGTGGGCACCGGTGCCGGGGTCAGCGGGCTGTGGCTGTTGTCCGGCATGAGCGACGACGGCGTCTTGACGACGATCGACATCGAGCCCGAGTATCTGCGGCTCGCCAAGCAGGCCTTCTCCGAGGCCGGGATCGGGCCGTCGCGCACCCGGTTGATCAGCGGCCGGGCCCAGGAGGTCCTCACCCGGCTGGCCGACGAGTCCTACGACCTGGTGTTCATCGACGCAGACCCGGTTGATCAGCCCGATTACGTCGTGGAGGGCGTGCGGCTGCTGCGACCCGGCGGCGTCATCGTGGTGCACCGGGCCGCCCTCGGGGGGCGTGCCGGCGATCCCGCCGCCCGCGACGCGGAGGTGATCGCGGTGCGGGAGGCGGCGCGGCTCATCGCGGAGGACGAGCGGCTCACCCCGGCGCTGGTGCCACTCGGCGACGGCATTTTGGCCGCCGTGCGCGATTAGTCCGCGCACCACACCCATACGGATTCTTGACCGATTCTTGACGCGCCACCCCCTTGACTCGCGACTGAACGCGCGTTTAGCGTACTGAACATGCGTTCAGCCGACTTGACCGCCGCCGCCCGGATCCGGGACGCGGCGATCGAACAGTTCGGCGAGCAGGGGTTCGGCGTCGGGCTGCGCGCGATCGCCGAAGCCGCAGGCGTGAGCGCCGCGCTGGTCATCCACCACTTCGGTTCCAAGGATGGCCTGCGCAAGGCGTGTGACGACTACATCGCCGAAGAGATCCGCAACAGCAAGTCCGAGGCGCTCAGGTCGAACGACCCCGCCACCTGGTTCGCCCAGATGGCCGAGATCGAGTCGTACGCGCCGATGATGGCCTACCTGGTCCGCAGCATGCAGTCCGGCGGAGAACTGGCGAACATGTTGTGGCGCAGAATGATCGACAACGCCGAAGAGTATCTGGACGAGGGCGTGCGGGCAGGCACCATCAAGCCCAGCCGGGACCCGCACGCCCGGGCCCGGTACCTGGGCATCACCGGCGGTGGCGGCTTTCTGCTGTATCTGCAGATGCATGAAACCCCAACGGATATCCGGGCGGTCCTGCGCGACTATGCCCGCGAGATGGTGCTGCCCGCGCTGGAGATCTACACCGAAGGGCTGATGGTCGACCGCACCATGTACGACGCCTTCCTGGCCGCCGAAGATCAAGGAGAAACCGATGCCAGTTGACACTGCCGCGCCCATCGAAATCCGCGGCCTGACAAAGAGATTCGGGGCGGTGCACGCGCTCGACGGCCTCGACCTCACCGTGCGCGAAGGCGAGGTGCACGGCTTCCTCGGCCCCAACGGCGCGGGGAAGTCGACGACCATCCGCATCCTGCTGGGTCTGGTCAGGGCGGACGGCGGCACCGTACGCCTCCTGGGCGGTGACCCATGGACCGACGCGGTGGAGCTGCACCGCCAGATCGCCTACGTGCCCGGCGATGTCACGCTGTGGCCGACGCTGACCGGGGGCGAGACCATCGACATGCTGGCCCGCATGCGCGGCGGCATCGATCACCGGCGCCGCGCCGAGCTGATCGAGCGCTTCGACCTCGACCCGCACAAGAAGGCGCGGACCTACTCCAAGGGCAACCGGCAGAAGGTCTCCCTGATCTCGGCCTTCTCCTCGCGAGCCCGCCTGCTGCTCCTGGACGAGCCCAGCAGCGGCCTGGACCCCCTGATGGAGAACGTCTTTCAGCAGTGCGTCGCCGAGGCGCGCGACCGGGGCACGACGGTTTTGTTGTCCAGTCACATCCTGGCCGAGACGGAAGCGCTGTGCGAAAGGGTGACCATCATCCGCGCCGGCAGGACCATCGAGAGCGGCTCGCTGGACTCCATGCGGCATCTCAGCCGCACTTCGATCAGGGCCGAGATGACCGGCGACCCCGGCGACCTCACCCGGATCAAGGGCGTAGCGGACGTCAGCGTCGAGGGTTACACGTTGCGCGCCCAGGTCGACAGCGAAAGCCTGGGCGAACTGATCCGCGCGCTCGGCGACGCCGGTGTGCGCAGCCTCGTCAGCCAGCCGCCGACGCTCGAGGAACTCTTCCTGCGCCACTA
>NZ_LZKD01000276.1:0-1286 GCF_001668695.1 Mycobacterium sp. E2497 | reverse complement strand
GGCGGCCGTTCGGCCGAGGCGATTGTGGCGATCTTGGGTGTGCTGAAGTCGGGGGCGGCGTATTTGCCGATCGATCCGGCGTTGCCGGGGGCGCGCATCGAGTTCATGCTCACCGATACCGCTCCAGTCGCGGCAGTGACGACCGCCGAGTTGGCGGAGCGGCTGGATGGTTGTGGGGTGGCGATCGTCGATGTGCGCGATCCGGCATTGGCTCGCCAGCCGGTCACCGCGCCGGCTTCGGCGCCGGATCCCGATGATGTGGCGCACATTATTTACACGTCGGGGACGACGGGGGTGCCGAAGGGGGTGGCGGTCAGCCACGCCAATGTGACGCGGTTGTTCGAGGCGCCGGCGGTGGGGGTGGCGTTGGCGCCGGGGCAGGTGTGGACGCAGTTTCATTCGTATGCCTTCGATTACTCGGTGTGGGAGATCTGGGGTGCGCTGCTGCATGGTGGGCGGCTGGTGGTGGTGTCTGAGGTGGTGGCCCGCTCGCCCAAGGACTTCCATGCGTTGCTGGTCGCCGAGAAGGTGAGCGTGCTCAGTCAGACTCCGGCGGCGGTGCGGATGCTCTCGCCGCAGGGTTTGGAGGGCACCGCGTTGGTGATCGGCGGCGAGCCGGTCCCGGCGGAGGTGGTGGATCGCTGGGCGTCGGGGCGGGCGATGATGAATGTTTACGGGCCGACGGAGAGTGCGATCTTTGCCTCGATGAGCCGGCCGTTGGCGGTGAAGTCGGGGGCGCCGCCGATTGGGTCGGCGGTGCCGGGGGCGGCGTTGTTTGTGTTGGACGGGTGGTTGCGTCCGGTGCCGGTCGGGGTGGTCGGGGAGTTGTATGTGGCCGGTCGCGGGGTGGGGCTGGGGTATGTGCGCCGGGCCGGGCTGAGTGCGTCGCGGTTTGTGGCGTGCCCGTTCGGCACGCCGGGGCAGCGGATGTACCGGTCCGGGGATTTGGTGTGCTGGGGCCCGGATGGGCAGCTGCGCTACGTGGGGCGTGCTGATGAGCAGGTCAAGATCCGCGGTTATCGCATCGAGGTCGGCGAAATCCGTTCGGCGCTGGCCGCTCTGGACGGGGTTGAGGATGCGGTGGTGGTGGTGCGGGAGGACCGCCCCGGTGACAAGCGCCTGGTCGGCTACCTGACCGGTACCGCTGAGCCCGCCGCGCTGCGCGCCGCGCTGGCCGAGCGGCTGCCCGGCTACATGGTCCCGGCCGCCCTCGTCACCCTCGACACCCTGCCCGTCACCCTCAACGGCAAACTCGACACCCGCGCCCTGCCCGCACCCGAATACAC